>JBDTJD010000047.1:0-3313 GCA_039935975.1 Caldimonas sp. | reverse complement strand
GTCGTCGCCGGCGATGGCGATCACGCCGCCGTGCTTCGAGGTGCCGGCCATGTTGGCGTGCTTGAAGACGTCGGAGCAGCGGTCGACGCCGGGGCCCTTGCCGTACCAGATGCCGAAGACGCCGTCGAACTTGTTGGTCTGCGGGTAGAGGTCGAGCTGCTGCGAGCCCCAGACCGCCGTGGCGGCGAGCTCCTCGTTGACGCCCGGCTGGAAAACGATGTTCTGCGCCGCGAGATGTTTCTTGGCCGCCCAGAGCGACTGGTCGTAGCCGCCGAGCGGCGAGCCGCGGTAGCCGCTGATGAAGCCGGCGGTGTTGATGCCGAAGATCGCGTCGCGCTTTCTCTGCAGCATCGGCAGGCGCACGAGCGCCTGAACGCCGCTCATGAAGGCGCGGCCGGTCTCGAGGGCGTACTTGTCGTCGAGCGTGACGCTCTCGAGCGCCTTGCGGACGGCATCGGGCAGGGGGGCATTCATCGGTTCGCTCCGGTAAGAGGTCTGGCGCACGAAGCCGGCTCGTGACCGGGCCGCGCACGATGAAGTGTAGGCACTCCGCCGGCCGATCGGGCGCCTAGGCGCTGGCCCAGAACATGACCGCGACGGCGATGCCCATCACGAGCGTCGCGGCCCAGCCGAAGACCCGGTGCCGCAGCGTGATGGTGTAGTTGCCCATCAGCGCCTTCGACTGTCCGATCAGCATCAGCACGACCATGATCGGCACCGAGATCACGCCGTTGACGATCGCGCTCCAGACCAGCGCCTTGATCGGGTCGACCTCGACCGCGCCCATCGCCGTGCCGATGCCGGTCGCCGCGATGATGATCAGGTAGAAGCCGCGCGCCTGGCGAAAGCCGTGCGACAGGCCCTGCGCCCAGCCGAAGACCTCGCTGACCGCGTACGCCGCCGAGCCGGCGAGCACCGGCACGGCGAGCAGTCCCGTGCCGATGATGCCCATTGCGAACACCGCGAAGGCGAAGTTGCCGGCGACCGGCCGAAGCGCTTCCGCGGCCTGCGCCGAGGTCTGGATGTTGGTGATGCCGTGCTGGTTGAGCGTCACCGCCGTCGCGATGACGATGCACAGGGCGATGACGTTGGAGAAAATCATGCCGACCATCGTGTCGAGCTTGATCCGCGAGAGGTGCTCGTTGATGTATTCGGGATGGCCGCGCAGCACGACCGCGTTCGGCCGGCGACGGTTGTCCTCGACTTCCTGCGACGCCTGCCAGAAGAAGAGGTAGGGGCTGATCGTCGTGCCGAGGACGGCGACGACCATGCCGGCGTAGTCTCGCGTCGACATGCCGGCGGGGTAGAAGCGCCATGGGTGGAGCGACTCGGTGATCGCCTGCTGCCACGGCACGCGCACGCTCAGGATCACGGCGACGTAGGCGAAGAGGGCCAGCGTCAGCCACTTCAGCAGTCGCACCGAGCGCTCGTACGAGAACCAGACCTGGGTCGCGATGCAGATCGCGCCGAAGGAGACGACATAGAGCGGTTGCGGACCGCCGGCGAGGAGCTTGACGGCTTCGGCCATCGCGCCGATGTCGGCGGCGATGTTGATCGTATTGGCGAAGACGAGCAGGCCCACCAGCGACACCGTCAGCCAGCGCGGGCACATGCGGCCGATGTTGGCGGCCAGGCCGTCGTGGGTGACGAAGCCGATCCGGGCCGACAGCATCTGGATGCCGATCATCAGCGGCATCGTCAGGAAGAGCGTCCAGACGAGCGAGAAGCGGAACTGGGCGCCCGCCTGCGAGTAGGTCGCGATGCCGCTCGGATCGTCGTCGGCGGCGCCGGTGATGAGGCCAGGGCCGAGCCGGCTGGTGAAGCTGCTGCCGGGCGGCGTGTGACCGTTCTCGGGCTTTCGGGGCTCGGTCGTCGCCATCCGGAGATTCTCTGTCGCCGCCGTGCACCGTCGGGCTAGACGGCCGAGGAAATGGCGACGGCGATGCGCCGCCGGCCGGCTAGGCGGCGACGAACTTCAGCGCGACCCCGTTGTTGCAGTAGCGCTTGCCGGTGGGCGCCGGGCCGTCGTCGAAGATGTGGCCCTGGTGGCCGCCGCACTTCACGCAGTGGTACTCGGTGCGCGGCAGGAACATCTTCACGTCGGTCTTGGTCGCGACCGCGCCGGGCAGCGACTGGTAGAAGCTCGGCCAGCCGGTGCCGCTGTCGAACTTGGTCTCCGACGTGAACAGGGCGAGGTCGCAGCCGGCGCAGTGGAAACGGCCTTTCCTGTGCTCGTTGTTGAGCGGGCTCGAGCCGGCGTACTCGGTGCCTTCGTGGCGCAGCACGTCGTAGGCGGCCGGCGACAGGCGCTGCTTCCATTGCGCGTCAGAGAGCGTGACCGGCTCGATCTTCGACACGCCCGGCGTCTGCGAGGCGGCGATGCCCGGCACGAGGCCGACGGCGGAGAGGAAGGCGAGAAAGGGGCGTCGGGTCATGGGGGAAGTCTCCTCGAAAGGTTGCCGATCAGTCGGCGTGCGGCGAAAAACCTTTCTACGCGCCGAGCCGCGGACTGGAGGCGGTCTCGTTCCGGCCACCGGGGTCAGCGCCCGGCACGCTCGTCCGCGCCGACCGGCCAGAGCACCCACAGGCGCAGCGGCTGCTTCATGCGGCCCGCCTCGGCCTCGGCCTCGTCGCCCCAGCCCCAGAAGTAGTCGGCCCGCACCGCACCGACGATGGCCGAGCCCGTGTCCTGCGCGACCGCGAGGCGGCGCAGCGGGCGGGCCGAGAGCGGCTCGGTGGTGTCGAGCCAGACGGGAGTGCCGTAGGGCACGCTCTGCGGATCGACGGCGATCGAGCGACCGGGCGTGAGCGGCACGCCCTGCGCCCCCTTGGGACCCACCGCCGGATCCGGCAAGGGCTCCTCGCGGAAGAAGACGAAGCGTGGATTGCTGCGGATCATCTCGTCGACCCGCGCCGGGTGCTGCCGCGCCCAGGCGCGAATCGCCGGCCACGACGCCTCGCCGGCCCGCAGCTCGCCTTGCTCGATGAGCCAGCGGCCGACCGAGAAGTACGGCTGGTCGTTGTGGCCGGCATAGGCGACCCGCACGGTGCGAGGGCCCGCGCCGCCCTCGCCGGCAAAGGCGAGCCGGCCCGAGCCCTGGACCTGCAGCATCAGGGCG
Organism: Caldimonas sp.; assembly: GCA_039935975.1. Classification (GTDB taxonomy): domain Bacteria; phylum Pseudomonadota; class Gammaproteobacteria; order Burkholderiales; family Burkholderiaceae_C; genus Schlegelella_A. The sequence goes on along the minus strand of JBDTJD010000047.1, from coordinate 194 downwards.
TCGAGCGGGTCGGGCAGCCAGGCGATCTCGTGGCCGCGCACGCTTCGCTGCGCCGCGGCCAGGGTTTCGATCTGGCGGCGCGTCCAGTAGGGCTTGCGGCTGGCCAGGTCGGGCGGCGGCCCATAGACAGGCACGCGAAAGCCGTTGCGGGCGACCCGCGACGCGGCGACGAGCGGCTCGAAATAGCCGGTCGC
>JBDTJD010000046.1:0-12336 GCA_039935975.1 Caldimonas sp. | reverse complement strand
CCGGCGCAGGCGGAGAAGGTCACGAAGGCGATCACCGTCGAGGCGAGGATGATCCGCGCGACCCGGCCGTTGTCGGCGCCGTAGCGCTCTGCCAGCAGCGACACGTTGCTCGCGCTCGGCAGAGCGGCGGTCAGCGTCAGCACCATGAGTCCGAACGGCGACACCGCCACGCCGAGCTTCTGCGCGCCGAAGCCGAGCGCGAAGACGAGCGCCGGGTGGGCCACGAGCTTGATCAGCGCGACGGGCAGGTAGCGCGCCACCGGCGTGCGCGAGTGCGCATGCTGGCCGGCGCGCCAGAGCACGGCGCCGATCGTGAAGAGGGCCACTGGCGTCGCGGAGTCGCCGAGCATGCGCACGATCTGCGCGATCGGCCCCGGCAGCTCGCGACGCGCGAGGGCGAAGCCGGCACCGACGACGATGGCCCAGGGCAGCGGGTTGGTCAGCGCGCCGCGCAGCGCGAGGAGCGCGCCGCGCGCGGCCGAGCGCTCGTTCGCGCCAGCACTCTGCCCGACCTGGATCTGCGCCACGGCGAGACAGAGCGTGCTGGTGACGACCAGGTCGACGACGATCGCGCCGATCACCGGCCCGGCTGCGGCGTCGCCGAGCAGCGCGACGAGCAGGGGCACGCCCATGAAGCCGGCGTTCGGAAACGCGCCGACGAGGGCGCCGAAGGCCGCGTCGCGCAGGTCGACGCCGTCGCGCCCGAGCCGGCCGCGCCAGGTCAGGGCGATCGTTGCAGCGACGACGGCCAGCGCCGAGACGAGATAGATGCCGAGCAGGGCCGGGTCGGCGAGGCGTGCGAGCGGCAGGCTGGAGCCGAAGCGAAACAGCAGGCACGGCAGGGCGAAGAAGAGCACGTAGGCGTTGAGTCCCGGGATCGCGCTCTCGGGCAGGGCGTGCCCCCGTGCGGCGAGCCAGCCGAGCAGGACGAGCGCGAAGAACGGCACCGTGACGGCGAAGATGTCCTGCATCCGGTCGAGTATGGCAAGAGCCGCGGCGTCGTCCGTGCGGGCGAAGGCCTCCCCGCCTCGCCGTTGCCGCGCCGTCGCTTAAGCTAGATGGTTTTTCGCAGGAGAGCAGGTTCATGTCAGCGTCCCATCCCGGCCTCGTGCGCCGGTTCTTCCGCGGCCTGTGGCGCGCCATCGACACCAGCCGGCGTGTCGTGCTGAACCTGATCTTCCTGGCCATCGTCGCTTTCATCGTCTTCGGCCTGTTCCGCATCGGCACACCGCCGATCGCCGACCGGACCGCGCTCGTCCTGCGCCTCGACGGTACCGTCGGCGAGCAGAAGAGCGGCAACCTGCGTTCGTCCGCGCTCGACCAGGTGCGCGGCGAGACGGTGCAGAAGATCCAGCTGCGCGACATCGTCGCCGTGCTCGACGCGGCCGCTCTCGACTCGAAGATCACCGGCCTGGTGGTCGTCCTCGACGAGATGCGGCCGACGGGCTTCTCGACGCTGCGCGAGGTGGCCGCCGCGATCGACCGCTTCAAGGCGAGCGGCAAGAAGGTCGTCGCCTGGGGCTCCTCGTACGACCAGCGCCAGTACTACATCGCATCGCACGCCGACGAGGTCTACCTGCACCCGCAGGGCATGGTCTACATCGCCGGCTTCGGCAGCCTGCGCAACTACTACAAGGACGCCCTCGACAGGCTCGGCGTCACCGTCAACGTGATGCGGGTCGGCACCTTCAAGAGCGCGGTCGAGCCGTTCATCGACAACCAGCCTTCGGCACCGGCGCTCGAGGCCGACCGCTTCCTCTACGCAGGCCTCTGGCAGACCTACACCGACGCGGTCGAGAAGGAGAGGAAGCTCGCGCCCGGCACGATCGCGCGCGGCATCGACGAGGCGCCGGCGCGGCTGGCCGCGGCCGGCGGCGACGCCGCCCGGCTCGCCCTCGACGCCCGGCTCGTCGACGGCCTGAAGACGCGCGACGAGCTGCGCAGGGTCATGATCGAGCGCGGCGCGAAGGACGACGGCGACAGCGAGACCTTTCGCCAGATCTCGTTCGACGACTACCTCGAGCGCATCAAGCAGCCGGCCACCGGCGACGCGATCGGCGTCGTCGTCGCCGAAGGCGAGATCGTCGACGGCCAGGCGCCGGCCGGGACGATCGGTGGCGTGTCGACCGCCGAGCTGATCCGGCGCGCGCGCGAGAACAAGGACGTGAAGGCGGTGATCCTGCGCGTCGACTCGCCGGGCGGCAGCTCGTTCGGCTCGGAGCTCGTCCGTCGCGAGCTCGAGCTGACGCGAGCCGCGGGCAAGCCGGTCGTGGTGTCGATGGGCGACGTCGCGGCCTCGGGCGGCTACTGGATCTCGACGGCGTCCGACGAGATCGTCGCCGACGCTGCGACGATCACCGGCTCGATCGGCGTCTTCGCCCTGCTGCCGACGGCCGACAAGACCCTCGCCAAGCTCGGCGTTCACCCGGCGGGCGTCGGCACCACCTGGCTGCGCAACGCCGACGACCCGCGCCTGCCGCTCGACCCGCGCCTGGCCGATCTCGTGCAGCAAAGCGTCGCGCACACCTACCTCGACTTCACGACCAAGGTGGCGGCGGCGAGGAAGTCGACCCCGGCCAAGATCGACGCGATCGCACAAGGGCGGGTGTGGACAGGCACGCAGGCCAAGGAGCGCGGCCTCGTCGACACGGTCGGGCTCTTCGGCGACGCGGTGCGCGCGGCAGCGAAGCGCGCCAGGCTCGGCGACAAGCCGCGCCTGGTCTACATCGAGCGCGAGCCGGGTCGGTTCGCGCAGGTCGTCGCGATGCTCAGCAACGAGATCTCGGCGCTGGTCGGCACACAGCTCGATGCCCGCATTGGTGCCGCGTTCGGCGTCGCGCCGTCGCTGGCGAAGGACGCGGGCCGCGATCTCGGCTGGGTTGCGGCGCTCGCCGAGCATCGCCGGCCGTTCACCGCGATCGTCCACTGCCTCTGCGGCAACCCCGACTGAGCGCCGACCGGTCGCCGCCGGCGACCTTGAACCCGGCCCAGCTCGAAGCCGTCCATCACTTGGCGGGCCCCTGCCTCGTCCTCGCCGGCGCCGGCTCGGGCAAGACGCGCGTCATCGTCCACAAGATCGCGCGCCTGCTCGAGGCGGGCCACGTGCCGGCGCAGATCGCGGCGATCACCTTCACCAACAAGGCGGCCGCCGAGATGCGTGAGCGGGCGCGCGCGCTCGTCGGGGGCAAGGCGGCCGGCAAGCTCGCGATCAGCACCTTCCACTCGCTCGGCGTGCGCATGCTTCGCGAGCACGGCGAGCGCGTCGGCCTGAAGGCCAACTTCAGCATCCTCGACAGCGACGACGTCCTCGGCGTGCTGAAGGACGCGGGCGGCACGACCGACAACGCGCTCGCGCGGCGCTGGCAATGGGCGATCAGCGGCTGGAAGAACCGCGGCCTCTCGGCCGACGGCGCCGAGGCCGATGCGCTCTCGGGCGAGGGCGGCGAGGGCCGGTCGCGCGAGGACGCGCTCGTCGCCGCGCGCGTGATGCGCCGCTACGAGGAGCGCCTCGCCGCCTACCAGGCCGCCGACTTCGACGATCTCGTCGTCCTGCCCGCGAAGCTGCTGGAGCGCGACGTCGAGGTTCGCGATGCGTGGCGCGATCGCCTTCGCTACATCCTGGTCGACGAATACCAGGACACCAACGGCGTCCAGTACGAGCTGTTGAAGCTTCTTGCCGGCGAGCGCGGCGCGTTCACCGCGGTCGGCGACGACGACCAGAGCATCTACGGCTGGCGCGGCGCGACGATCGACAACCTGCGCCGCCTGCCGGTCGACTACCCGAAGCTGAAGGTGATCCCGCTCGAGCAGAACTACCGCTCGACCGGCAGCATCCTCGCGGCCGCGAACGCTGTCATCTCGAACAACCCCAAGCTCTTCGAGAAGAAGCTCTGGAGCGACTTCGGCGCCGGGGATCCGGTCGCGATCATCGAATGCGACGACGAGGCGCACGAGGCTGATCGCGTCGTCTCGCGGGTCGAATCGCTGCGTGGCGCGGGCGCTGCCCTCAAGGATGTCGCGGTGCTCTATCGCGCCAACCACCAGGCACGCGTCTTCGAGCAGGCGCTGAGGAAGGCCGGCATCGCCTACAAGGTCTCGGGCGGCCAGAGCTTCTTCGACCGCGCCGAGATCCGCGATCTCTGCGCGTGGCTGCGCCTGATCGTCAATCCCGACGACGACCCGGCCTTCCTGCGCGCCGTGACGAGCCCCAAGCGCGGCATCGGCCACCAGACGCTGGCCGCGCTCGGCACGTTCGCGTCGCGCTGGAAGGCGAGCCTGTTCGAGGCGCTCTTCGCCGAATCGCTGATGGGGCCGCTGTCGAGTCGCGCCGTCGCCGGGCTGCACGAGTTCGGCCGCTGCGTGAACGATCTCCAGGAGCGCGCCGGCGCGACGACCGGCGAAGAGGACGCGAAGGCGCTGCTCCTCGACTGGCTGAAGGACATCGGCTACGAGGAGCATCTTCACGAGGGCGCCGATTCGCCGCCGCTCGCGGCCGCGCGCTGGAACAACGTCGTCGACTTCGTCGACTGGATCGCGCGCCGTTGCGGCGGCAAGGGCTCGGCCGCCACCGGCGACGAGGAACCGGCGACAAGCGTGCTCGCCGTCGCGCAAACGATCTCGGTGATCATCAGTCTGGCCGAGCGGGGCGACGACCAGGACGTCGTCACCCTCTCGACGCTGCACGCCGCCAAGGGCCTCGAATGGCCGCATGTGGTGCTCGCCAGCGTCAACGAGGGCCTGCTGCCGTTCACGAACGACGACGACGAAGCGGGCGCGGCGGCGCGGCTCGAGGAGGAGCGCCGTCTGATGTACGTCGGCATCACGCGGGCGCGGGCGACGCTCGCGGTCGGCGTGCTGCGGCGCAGGAAGCGCGGCCGGCAGGCGCAGGCGGCGCTGCCGAGCCGCTTCATCGCCGAGATGAAGCTGCACGAGGCGAAAACGGTCGAGGATCCGCGCGCCCGGCTGAAAGCCCTGCGCGCCGCCGCCGCCGGGCGGGCGGATGCGGCGAAGGCCGCGGACGCCGCCGACCCGAAGGCCGGCCGCGACGGTCACATGCCCTTGAAGAGTCCTGCGTAGCTGCGGCTCACTTCGAGCTTTTCGGGGTGACCGCGGACGGCGACGAGCTGGCGGCCGCGCAGGTCGCGCGTGACGCCGGCGATCATGCGGGTGTTGACGAGCGTGGAGCGGTGGATCTGCCAGAAGAGCTCGGCGTCGAGCTCGTCGACGAGCTCCTTGATCGGCTTTCGGATCAGCGCCTCGATCGTCGACGTCTGCACGCGCGTGTACTTCTCGTCGGAGATGAAGAAGAGCACGTCTTCGACCGGAATCATCTGGATCGCCGCGCCGACGGTGGCCTGGATCCATTTCAGCTTCGGCGCCGCACCCGGGTTCATGTTCGTGGCGAGGCGCTGCAGCAATTGCTGCATGCCGGTCGCGTCGGGCGGTTCGTCGCCGCCGCGTTCGGCCAGGCGCTTCCTGATCCGGTCGACGGTGAGCTGCAGGCGCGCCCGTTCCGCGGGCTTGAGCACGTAGTCGACGACGCCCTGCTCGAAGGCCTCGATGGCGTACTGGTCGTAGGCGGTGATGAAGACGATCTCGCTGCCCTGCCAGGGCTTCGCGTCTTCGGGCGGCACCGAGTCGTCGGCCGTGTCGTCGTGGGCTTGCGGCAGCTGGGCAATGGCGCGCGCGGCCTCCACGCCGGTCATGCCGGGCATGCGGATATCGAGAAAGACGATGTCCGGATGGTGCGCCTCTGTCAGGGCGACCGCCTCGGCACCGTTCTTCGCCTCGGCGACGATCTCGAGCTCCGGCCAGACTTCGGCCAGGCGGGCGCGCAGCTGCTCGCGCAGCAGCCGCTCGTCGTCGGCGATCAGCGCGGTCGTCACGAGTGGATCGCCCGCGGCGCAGGCGGGCTTCGCACGAGGCGCCAGACCAGCCACGCCAGAAGCACGAACGGCGCGGCGACGAGCGCGAGCGTGCCGACCGCGACCAGTCCGCCGAAGGCCAGGCCGAGGGCGCCCAGGCCGAGGCCGAAGGCGCCAGCGGCGAGTGCGACCAGCACGGCGAAGACGACGGCCGCGATGGCGATGAAGAAGAAGACGACCGTGTGCGTGCCGGTGAGATCGGCGAGAGAGAAGCGGTCGCCGTCGATCGTGATCGCGGTGCGATCGAGCGGCAGCGTCGCCCAGGCCGCGACCAGCAGGCCGGCCACGACGAGCGCGAGGATCAGGACGAGCGCGGCGAGGGCGCGTCGGCAGGACGGGTTCATGCGGTGGCTCCCGGGCGCGTCTGCGCCTGATACGGCACCGTCAGCGTGACGATCGTGCCGCTCGGCTGATTGTCGGCGACGACCATCGACGCCCGGTCGCCGTAGTGCAGCTTCAACCGCTCGCGGATGTTGGCCAGGCCAATGCCGGTGCCGGCGGTGTCGGCCTTGCCGAAGCCCAGGCCCGTGTCGGCGACGGTGACGGCCAGGCGTCCGTCGACGATCTCGGCCGAGACGGCGAGCGCGCCGCCTTCGGCCTTCGGTTCGAGCCCGTGCTTGATCGCGTTCTCGACCAGCGACTGGATCATCATCGGCGGGAACTCGGCCGAGAGCAGGCCGTCGGGCACGTGCACGCTGGCCTGCAAGCGGTCTTCCATGCGCACCTTCAGGATCTCGAGGTAGGGCCGGATCACCGCCATTTCGCGGCCGAGCGTCTGCGCGTTCGGGTTCGACTCGCGCATCGACGGCATCGAGGCGCGCAGCAGCGCGATCAGGTTCTTCTGCATCGTGCTCGCGCGCGGCGGGTCGGTCTCGATCAGGTGGTCGATCGAGGCGAGCGTGTTGAACAGGAAGTGCGGCTCGACCTGAGCCTGCATCGCCGCCATTCGCGCCTCGACGACCTGGCGCTTGAGCTGCTCCGACTCGGCCGTCTCGGTCGCGACCGCGGCCTTGACCTCGGCCTGGATCGTGCCCTTGTAGGTGAACTTCAGGATCGCCGAGGCGACGATCCAGAGGAAGGCGATGTCGGTGAAGGAATCGCCGATTCGGGTGGCGCGCACGCGGCGCGCGGCGCGATCGCGCGAGGTCATCGCCTCGCTGGTCGCTTCCCCAGCCTCGACGGCGGCTTCCGTGGCGGCCTGCTGCGACTCGCGGATCGCCTCGACGATGGCTTGTCTCGCTTCCTTGACGGCGTCGCGCACGTCGTCGCTGTCGGCGTTGGGAGGCAGCTTGATCTCGACGCCGACGTCGTCGAGCCTGCGGGCGGCCGACGCCGCCGCGCTGGCCGCGCGCTCGCCCGCGGCGGCGGCGGCCGCACCGGCGCTGGCGGCGGCCAGGCCCGCGGCGGCCGCGCTCGACGCGGCGTCAGCCGGCGTCGCCGTGGGCCGCGACGGCGCGATGCGCACGCCGTCCTTGTCGATCGAGATCGTCGTGTCGCGCCCCTGCGAGTCCCTGCTCTCGATGTGGACCCCGGGCTCGCGATCGCCCCGGTGGCGTCGCGTCGGCGGGCTCGGCGGGACGGGCGGAACGGGCGGGACGACGATGCCGGCGCGCGGCGCCCACTCCTGGCCGATCGGGATGTTGAAGGGCGGCAGGTGGGCCAGGACCGACGCGCTGATCAGGAGCAGCAGGGCCAGCAGCAGGAAGAGCTTCCACGAGATCGTCACGAGCCAGTTCCCGTAGACGTGGAACAGACGCACGGCGCCGCTCGAGAAGCGATGCCACGCGCTCGGGGAGGCGGCGGCGGCGGTGTTGGGCGGGTGGGAGGCAGGCATGGGGCAGTCAGAGGGAACCGTTGGCAACGACTGTACGGGCGCCGATCCGACCGGGCCAACGTCCTGCGACAGGCCGGCGAGCCGGGCCGACAGGCTGCACCCCGGAGCGACCGGGGGCAGCCCGAGAGGCCCTCGGGCACACTCGACGCGAAGGAGTCCACCCCGCATGTCGTCGTCGCGAAGAATGTTCCGGCAAGCCCTCGTCCTGGCCGTCGCCGGCATCGCCCTGTCCGGCCGCGCTGCCGAGCCCGAATCCGCGGACCCGGTTCGCCTGCCCGCGTCGCTCGAAGCCTGTGCCCGATTGCGCGCCGACGCAGAGCGGCTCGCCTGCTACGACCAGGTGGTCGCGCCGCAGGTGCGCGGCGCGCCCGAGGTGCCCGTCGCGGCAGCGAGCGCGGCGCCGACCGCGGCCGAGACCAACGCCGCCCGGCCGCGGACGATCGCGAGCGACCAAGGGTCCGCGCTCGACGAGTTCTGGGAGCTCACGCCCGAAAGGAAGCGCGGCACCTTCAACTTCACCGGCTACCGGCCCAACTATTTCTTCCCGCTGCACCTGACGAGCCGACTGAATCGCCAGCCGAACACGCCGGCGCCCGGCCACGGCGGCACGCTGCCGGCCTATCGCCACGCCGAAGCCAAGCTGCAGATCTCGGTGCGCACCAAGCTCGCCGAGGGCCTGCTGCTGCCGGACGCCGATCTCTGGTTCGCCTACACGCAGCAATCGCTCTGGCAGATCTACAGCGGCAGCATCTCGCGGCCGTTTCGCGCGACCGACCACGAGCCCGAGCTGATCTACATCGTGCCGACGCCCTTCGACCTGCCCTTGGGCTTCAAGGCGAAGATGGCCGGACTGGCGCTGGCGCACCAGTCCAACGGCCAGGCGCTGCCTTTCTCGCGCAGCTGGAACCGGGTCTACGGGATGGTGGGCATCGAGAACGGCAATCTCGCCCTGACGACGCGCTACAACTGGCGCATCCACGAGAGCGACGGCCAGGACGACAACCCCGACTTCACCCGGTACCGCGGCCGCACCGAGCTGCTCGCCCTCTGGAGCCCCGGCTTCTACACGCTGAGCGCGCTCGCGAAGACCAACTTCGACCGCCGCGGTTCGCTCCAGCTCGACCTCACCGTGCCGGTGCGGCGCAAGGACCCGAAGGGCCTGCGCTGGTACGCGCAACTCTTCAGCGGCTACGGCGAGACGCTGATCGACTACAACTTTCGCCAGACCTCGTTCGGCGCCGGCGTGACGCTGTTCGGCTGGTAGCGACGGCGCCCCTAGGTCGGCACACGAAAGCGGCCGCTACCTCGGACCGTCGGCAACGGCAAGAAAAAGCGGCCAGTCCCCGGGCACGCCCTTCAACGGTCGGACGCCGCGCTCCTCGAACCGCAGGCCCGAACCCGCCACCAGGTCCTTCACCGTCGACGACACCAGCACCTCGCCAGCCTCGGCATGAGCCGAGATGCGTGCGCCGACATGCACGGCCATGCCGCTGACCTTGGCCCCGGCGTCTTCCACCTCGCCCGTGTGCAGCCCGGCGCGCAGGTCCAGGCCGATGGCCTTGGCCGCGCGGACCATCGCAGCGGCGCAGCGAACCGCCCGCGCCGGCCCGTCGAAGGTGGCGAAGAGACCGTCGCCCGCCGTATCGATCTCGCGTCCACGATAGGCTTCCAGCTCGCCCCTGGCGATGGCGAGGAAACGCTGCTGAAGGTCCCGCCAGGCGCTGTCCCCCAGGTGCACCGCGATTTCGGTGGAGCCGACGATGTCGGTGAACAGCACCGTCGCCAGCCAGCGCTCGTCGTCGCGAGCTTCATGGCGCGCCGATCTGGCGGTGCCAAAGCGCACGATCGCCTCGAGAAGCCGCTCGGAGTCGCCTTGGTAAGGCAAGTGATCGCTTCCCGGCAACTCGAGATACTCCGCTTCCGGCACGTGATCGGCCAGGTAGCGTCCGTTGCCGACCCTGACGGCACGGTCGCGTCGTCGATGCACGATCAAGGTCGGCCGACGCACCTGCGGCAGGATGGCGCGGACATCGATCTGGTCGTTGGCAGTGTGCAACCGCCTGATGGCGCTGGGTGACGTGCTCTGCCTTTGGTAGCGGGCGAGCGCTTCGGCGAAGGCGGCGTCGCCGACGCGACTGGGCGCGAACAGAGCCACGGTTTCCGGCTTGCCCCAGGTGGCGGCGGTGTGCCGATGGATCTCGTCGATGGTGGGCGAGTGCGGATAGTCGGGAGCCCACGAGAATCGGGCCATCGAGCTCAGCAGAATCAGTCGCTCGACCATTTCGGGGTAGGTTGCGGTGAACAGTGCACCCATCGCGCCGCCTTCCGAGTAGGCGAGCAGGACCGTGCGCCTGGAGCCGACGGCTCGCATCACGTCGCGCACGTCGTCCATTCGCTCCTCCAGCGTAGGCACGCCCTCGAAGCGGTCCGACAGGCCCTGTCCGCGCTTGTCGAACAGGATCACGCGAAAGTGCGCGCCGAGTTCGCGATACATCTGCGCGCAACTCGGCATCTCCCAGCCCAGCTCCACGTGCGAGACGATGCCGGGCACGAACACCAGGTCGGTCGGGCCCTGCCCGAAGACCTGGTACGCGATGCTCAAACCGTCGGATTCAGCGTACTGGGTCTGCGGGACGGGAATCGCGGCGCTCACCGGACCAGTGTGCACCAGGCCGCGAAGGCCGCAGGCGCTCAGCGCGGCAAAGGGGCGTCTGCTTTGGCCTGCACCAATGGCACCGTGTCCGGCGCGTCGGGTTCGGCAAGAAGGTCCGGCGACGGCAGCGTGTCGGCGAGCGGCATGGAGCCGATGCGCAGCGGCCCGGCGCGCCAGTCGGCCATCAGCGCGTCCCACTTCGGTCGCGCCGCGGCGAGGTGACGCGCCTTCACGTGGCCGTAGCCGCGGATCATCTCCGGCACGCGCGCGATCTCGACGGCGAGCGCGAGGTTGGCCGGGCCGAGCGCGCGCAGCACCTCCTCGATCGACAGGCGGTACTCGTCGATCAGGGCACGCTCGACGACGCGCTCCTCGGTGCGACCGAACGGGTCGAAGGCCGTGCCGCGCAGACCCTTCAACTTCGCGAGGACGCGAAACGCCTGCAGCATCCATGGCCCGAACCGCTGCTTCTGCAACTCGCCCTTGCTGTTCCTGCTCGCGATCGCCGGGGGCGCGAGGTGATAGGCGAGCTGGTAGTCCGTGCCGAGCTTGCCTTCGAACTGCGCACCGATCTTCGCCAGGAACTTCGGATCCGACTGCAGTCGTGCGACCTCGTACTCGTCCTTGTAGGCCATCAGCTTGAAGAGGTAGCGTGCGACCGCCTCGGTGAGTTTCGTGCTCGGCTTGGCGGCGTCTGGCCGCGTCGCGGTGCGCGAGAACACGGTCTCGGCCTCGGCGGCTCGGACCTTGTCGACGAAGCCCTTGTAGCGCGCCGCATACGCGGCGTTCTGGTAGTCGGCGAGGAACTCGACGCGCTTGGCGATCAGGTCGTCGAGATTGGTCGAGCGCTTGACGAGCTCGATCACCTGGCCGGTCTTGACCAGGGCCTTCACCGCCTGCGGGTCGCTGGCAGCGCGGCGACCCCACTCGAACGCCGCCTTGTTGTTGTCGACCTGCACGCCGTTGAGCTCGATCGCCCGCATCAGAGCCGCGTGGCCGAGCGGTATCCGGCCCCGTTGCCATGCGTAGCCGAGCATCAGCGGGTTGGTGTAGATCGAGTCGCCGAGCAACTGCACGGCGAGCGTGTCGGCGTCGACGGTGCCGACGTGGTCGGGGCCGGCGGCCGCAGCGATCTGCGCCTCGCAGTTGCCCCCGGGGAACTGCCAGTCGGGATTGGTGACGAAGGCGGCCGTCGGCGTCGCGTGCGTGTTGAGCGCGACGTAGGTGCGGCCTTCACGCATCACCGCGAGCGTCGTCTTGTTCGCGGCGACGATCGGATCGCAGCCGAGGACGAGATCGGCCTCGGCCGTGCCGACCTTGGTCGAGAAGATCGCATCCGGGCGGTTGGCGATCTGGACGTGGCTCCAGGTCGCGCCGCCCTTTTGCGCCAGGCCCGCCGCGTCCTGCGTGACGATCCCCGTGCCTTCGAGGTGGGCGGCCATGCCGAGCAGCTGGCCGATGGTGATGACACCCGTGCCGCCGACGCCGGCGACGACGATCCCCCACGGCTTCTCCGTGAGCGGCAGCGCCGGCTCCGGCGGCGTGCCGACGCTCGACAGCTTCGGCCGCGAAGGCGCCGCCTTCTTGCCGCTCTTCAGCTGCCCGCCCTCGACCGTGACGAAGCTCGGACAGAAGCCCTTCAGGCAGGAGTAGTCCTTGTTGCAGCTGTTCTGGTTGATGCGGCGCTTCCTGCCGAACTCGGTCTCGACCGGCTCGACCGACAGGCAGTTCGACTGCACCGAGCAGTCGCCGCAGCCTTCGCACACGAGCTCGTTGATGATCACCCGCTGGGTCGGATCTTCCATCGTGCCGCGCTTGCGACGGCGGCGCTTCTCGGTGGCGCAGGTCTGGTCGTAGATGATGACCGTGCAGCCGGGGATGTCCCTGAGCTGCTTCTGGATGTCGTCGAGCTCGTCGCGGTGATG
>JBDTJD010000045.1:0-7225 GCA_039935975.1 Caldimonas sp. | reverse complement strand
AGCGGTACGGAACTGACGATCAACTATGACGCCGACGAAGGGGCCCCCTCGTCGGACGGTGGCTACTGGTTCGAGGAGATGGGCATCGAGCGTCTGTGACGGGAACCTACCAGCGAACTACTCGTTGACCGGCATGCTGAACTCGGGACCCTTGCTCGACGACGCGTCCGGCCAGCGTTGCATGACGCTCTTGTAGCGCGTGTAGAAGCGCACGCCTTCTTCGCCGTAGGCATGGTGGTCGCCGAACAGCGACCGCTTCCAGCCGCCGAACGAATGGAAGGCCATCGGCACCGGGATCGGCACGTTGATGCCGACCATGCCGACCTCGACCCGGCGCGCGAACTCGCGGGCGATGTTGCCGTCGCTCGTGAAGCAGGCGACGCCGTTGCCGAACTCGTGCCCGTTGACGAGCCTGAGCGCCGCGTCGAAGTCGGGCACGCGCACGCACGAGAGCACCGGGCCGAAGATCTCCTCCTGGTAGATCTTCATGTCGGGCGTGACGTGGTCGAAGAGCGTGCCGCCGGTGAAGAAGCCCTGTTCGTGGCCGGCCACCGCGAGGCCACGCCCATCGGCGGCGAGCGTCGCGCCGGCTTCGATGCCCGAGGCGATGTACGACTCGACGCGCGTCTTCGCCTCGGCGGTGACGAGCGGACCCATCTCGGCGTCGCTCTCCATGCCGTTGCGCACGATCAGCTTCGTCGCGCGATCGGCGAGCAGCGGCACGATGCGATCGGCGACGTCGCCGACCAGCACCGCGACCGAGATCGCCATGCAGCGCTCGCCGGCCGAGCCGTAGGCCGCGCCGATCAGCGCGTCGACGGTCTGCTCGAGGTTGGCGTCGGGCATCACGACCATGTGGTTCTTGGCGCCGCCGAGCGCCTGCACGCGCTTGCCTTGCTTCGCGCCGGTCTCGTAGATGTAGCGTGCGATCGGCGTCGAGCCGACGAAGCTGAGCGCCTTCACATCGGGGTTGACGAGCAGCGCGTCGACCGCCACCTTGTCGCCCTGCACGACGCTGAAGATGCCCTTCGGCAGGCCGGCTTCGTCGAGCAGCTCGGCCATCAGGATCGACGCCGACGGATCGCGCTCGCTCGGCTTCAGCACGAAGGCGTTGCCGCAGGCGATGGCGACGGGATACATCCACATCGGCACCATGCAGGGGAAATTGAACGGCGTGACGCCGGCGACCACGCCGAGCGGCTGGCGCATCGTCCAGTTGTCGATGCCGGTCGAGACCTGGTCGGTGTAGTCGCCCTTCAGGAGCTGCGGGATGCCGCAGGCGAACTCGACGATGTCGATGCCGCGCATCACCTCGCCCTGCGCATCGCTGAAGACCTTGCCGTGCTCGGCCGTGATCATCGCGGCGAGTTCGTCGCGATGCTCATTCAGCAGGGCGAGGAAGGCGTTCAGGACGCGCGCCCGGCGCAGCGGCGGCGTGTTGCCCCAGGCCGGCTGCGCCGCCTTGGCGGCGGCGACGGCGGTGTCGACCTCCGCGGCGCTGGCGAGGGCGACTCGGCGCGAGACCGCGCCCGTCGCCGGGTTGTAGACCGCCTGGCTGCGTCCGCTCGCGCCGGCGACGCGGCGCCCGCCGATGTAGTGGCCGATGTCGGTGGTGCTGGTGAAGCTCTCGTTGGCGCCCATGATCGTGATGTCCTTTGTGCGAATGGAGGTCAGCCGCGACGTTCCTCGGGAGGTCGCGGCGTGGGTTTCGGGTCGGGCGCGGCGGCGCCGAGCGGCATCTGGTGCAGCGGCACCGAGGGCGTGACCCACAGGATCGACTCGGGCGCGCCCGACATGACGACCGCCAGCTTGGTGACGATCGCGCGGATCGCCGCGACGTCGCCGGAACGCCAGTGGCGCGGTGCCGTGGTCTCCTCGCAGCAGACGGTGCCATAGGCGCGACCGTTGAGGAGAAAGGCGGCGTCGAGCATCGAAAGCACGTTGTTCGGCACGAGGTAGCTGTCGCGCATCGGCTGCAGCGCGGGATCGTGCATCGCGTCGTCGCTGACGTAGGTGCCCTTCTCGATCAGGGCGTTGAAGTAGGTGCCGTATTCGCTGCGCAGCAGGCGTCTCTCGCTGGTGTCCAGCGCGCCGCCGGAGCGCTTCGACGCGAAGCAGAGAAGCCGCAGGTCGTCGCCTTCGCCCTCGAACTTCCACAGGCTCACGCGCTCGCATCGCATTCTGTCGAGAACGACGTCGGCCAGGGCCGAGCGCGTCTGGTCGCGGCGGGTCCGGCCGGCATAGAACTCGCTCAGGATCTCCTGCAGACGCTCTGAATCGCTGGCCCGTGCCGTCATGGCGCAAGTATCCGCCGAACCGCCGCGCAAGGTCGGCTCGACGCGCCTTGCGAAGAGCGCCCGCTATGCTCGGCCGGTGCCGCACGACCAGGACCGCGAGATCGACGAGCTGCAGGCGCTGCTCGACGCGGTGCCGCCGCCGCTCGATCCACTCGACGTGTCGTCGCTCGACGGTTTTCTCTGCGGCGTGATCGTCCAGCCCCGGCGCGTCGACCGCGAGCGCTGGTTGCCGCTCGTCACCGACGTCGACGGCCGGCCTCTGCCCCCCGGCTTCGACGCGCGTCGACTGCACTCGCTCGTCGACCGGCGCGAGGCTGAACTTCGGCGCGCGATCGAGCGGCGCGAGTGGTTCGATCCGCGCGTCTTCGAGCTCGCCGGCGGCGACGAGAGCAAAGACGAGGCGGACGATGGCGACGCCGTCTATCCGTGGGTCGCCGGCTTTGCCGCCGCGATGGAGAGCTTTCCGGCGCTGATCGCCGACGGCGACGACAGCGCCGTGCTCGAGCCGCTCGCCCTGATCTACCGCCACCTCGTTGCCGACGACCTCGAGGACGCCGACGCGCTGCTCGCCGAGATCGAGTCGCTCGAGCCGCCGGTCGATCTTGCCGAATCGGTCGAGGGGATCGTGCGCGCGACGCTGCTGCTCGCCGACGTCGGGCGCGACCGATCGCGCCGCTGAAGCGGCCGCGCGCCACCGGGCCCTAGATCGTCAGCGGATCGACGTCGATCGCCCAGCGCAGGATGCGCGGCCGCGTTTCGCTCGAGCGCTCGGCGTGGAGCGCGTCGAGCCGCGGCAGCCAGGCGTGCAGCATGGCCTGCAGGCGCGGCCGCGACGCCGATTCGACCAGCATCTGCATCCGCTCGACGTCGGCGACGCGGGCGATCTCGAGCGGCACCGGTGCGTAGATCATCACGTCGGCGATGTCGTCGAGCGCACGTGCCGCGTCGGCCGCGGCCGCGAGGAAGGCCTGCGCGGCCGCCGCTGTCTTCGCCTCCGCGCGCAACACGGCGAGGTGGGAATAAGGCGGCAGGCCGGCGCTCTCGCGCTCCTTCAGCTGCGTCGCTGCGAAAGCGGCGTAGTCGTGGCGGCCGAGCGCCTGGTAGAGCGGATGCTGCGGATGCCAGGTCTGCACCCACATCTCGCTCGGATGCGCGCTCGCGGCGTCGCGCCCCGCGCGGCCGGCGGCCTGCATCAGCAGGGCGAACAGACGCTCGGGGGCGCGGAAGTCGCTGCTGAAGAGCGAGCTGTCGGGATTGATCGCGGCGACCAGGCCGATGCGGCGGAAGTCGTGACCCTTGGCGACCATCTGCGTACCGACCAGGATGTCGACGTCGCCGGCGTGAACGGCGCCGAGCCGGGCTTCGAGCGCGCCCTTGGCGCGCGTCGTGTCAGCGTCGATGCGCGCGATCCGCGCCTCGGGCAGGAGCGCCGCGAGCTGCTCCTCGAGCCGCTCGGTGCCGCGTCCGACCGGCACGATGTCGGGGTTGCCGCAATCCGGGCAGGCGCGCGGCACCGGCTCGGTGAAGGCGCAGTGATGGCAGCGCAGCGTCCTGTCCCGCTTGTGGAAGACGCGCCATGCGCTGCAGTGCGGGCAGCCGCTCATCCAGCCGCATTCGCCGCACTGGAGCACCGGCGCATAGCCGCGTCGGTTGAGGAAGACGAGGCTTTGCTCGCCGCGTGCGACCCGCGCGCGCAAGGCCTCGACCAGCAGCGGCGCGAGGCCGGACGGCATGCCGGGCGTCGTGCCGGCACCGAGGCCGACCGTTGCCTTGGCGAGCTTGCCCATGTCGACCAGCCGCACGATCGGCCACGCCGCCCCGCCGACCCGTTCCGGCAGCGACAGGCGCAGGTAGTGGCCGGTGTCGGCGCGCTGCCAGGTCTCGAGCGAGGGCGTCGCCGAGCCGAGCACGACCAGCGCGCTCTCGCGCCGTCCGCGCCACACGGCGAGGTCGCGCGCCGAGTAGCGGGCACCCTCCTGCTGCTTGTAGGAAGCGTCGTGCTCCTCGTCGACGACGACCAGGCCGAGCCGCGGCAGCCCGGCGAATACCGCCAGCCGCGTGCCGAGGACGAGGTCGGCCAGGCCGAGCTGGGCGGCGAGCCAGCTGCGCAGTCGCTGCGCCGGCGTGAGGCCACTGTGCAAGGCGACGATGCGGCGGTCGGAGAAGCGGCGCGTGAAGCGGTCGACGAGCTGCGGCGTCAGGTTGATCTCCGGGACGAGGACCAGCGCCTGTCGGCCGCGCGCCAGAACGGTCTCGGCTGTGCGCAGGTAGACCTCGGTCTTGCCGCTGCCCGTGACGCCGTGGAGCAGGACGGTTCCCGGCGCCGGCGCGGCCAGCGCGGCCTCGATCGCCTCGAGCGCGGCGCCTTGCGCATCGTTGAGCGGCGGCAGGCGCTCGGCGGGAGCAGGAGCCGCGCCCCGGCGCGACGCCTCCGCAGCGAAGGCCTTGTGCAGGCGCCGCACGCGGTCGGCGAGCTGAGCCGCGTCGAGCCGGCGCAGCTCGGGCGGCAGCGATGCCAGCGCGATCTCGCCGACGCTGCGCTGGTAGTACGCGGCGGCGAACTGCACGAGCGCGCACCAGGGTTCGTTCAAGGGCGTGACTGCTTCGCAGACCTGCGCGACGTCGCGCAGCTCGAGGTCGCTGGTCGCGGCCGCGCCCGCCCCCGCCGGCCAGACCAGCCCGGCGACCTCGCGTCGCCCGAACGGAACGCGAACCAGCGTTCCTCCTGCGAGCGGGCGCTGGCTGCGATAGCTCAGCGAGCCGGCCAGCCCGGCATGGCGGGGCGCGTCGACCAGAACCGAGAGGAGGGTCGGAGACGGCTCCGGTTCAGGGCCGTCGACGGCTTGCACCATTCCTGCGGGAAAGTTCACGTTCAGGCGGTAAGTCGATGATTTGCCGAGGCTTTTGATTCTCTCCACCGTGTCTGTGGATAACTTTGTGGGTAAGCGGGCTCGCGTCGGCCGAATCGCTTGATTCGGCGGGGCTGTGAACATCTTGCCCGCTTTCGCAGCAGCGTCCAGATCTCAATGAAATCAACGACTTAGGAGCGCCCCGAAAAAACACGTTGATGCGCCGCAACAGAGGCCGTGACTTTTATGACGAGGGCAGGTCGTGGGGATAAGTCAAGCCCTTAGTGCTCACTCACCCGCAAGACATCTCCAAATCCAGACCTCGGCGTCCGGAGATCAGGCGGACAGGTCGCCGTGGAACGCGCGCGACAGCGAATGGACCGCGTCGACCAGCACGGTGACGCTCTCGGGCGGCGTGTGCTGGCTGATGCCATGACCGAGGTTGAACACATGGCCGTTGCGCGTCGCGGCGCCCCCGGGGCGGCCGAAGCTCGTCAGAACGCGAGAGGTCTCGCTGCGGATCGCCGCTTCGCCGCCGAACAGCGCGGCGGGATCGAGATTGCCCTGCAGGGCGACGCCGTCGCCGACCCGGCCTCTTGCCGCCGCAAGGTCGACGGTCCAGTCGACGCCGACGACGTCGGCGCCGGTGGCGGCGATCTGCTCCAGCCAGGGCGCGCCGCCCTTCGTGAACACGAGGTGCGGCACGCGTCGGCCTTCGGCTTCGCGCCGGAGCTGCTTCAAGACGCGGTCGGTGTAGGCCAGACTGAAGTTCTGGAAGGCGCCGTCGGCGAGCACACCGCCCCAGCTGTCGAAGATCATCACGGCCTGCGCCCCCGCATCGATCTGGGCGTTGAGGTAGCGCGCGACCGCGTCGGCATTGATCGCGAGGATCCGATGGAGCAGGTCGGGCCGTGCGTAGAGCATCGTCTTGACGAGCCGGTAGTCGTCCGAGCCCGAGCCCTCGACCATGTAGCAGGCGAGCGTCCACGGGCTGCCCGAAAAGCCGATCAAGGGCACGCGGCCGGCGAGCGCACGACGGATCGCGGCCACCGCGTCGAAGACGTAGCGAAGCCGGGCCATGTCGGGAACCTCGAGCCCGGCCACGGCGGCCTCGTCGCGGACCGGACGCGCGAAGCGCGGGCCTTCACCTTCGGCGAACGAAAGGCCCAGCCCCATCGCGTCGGGCACGGTGAGGATGTCGCTGAACAGGATCGCGGCGTCGAGCGGATAGCGATCGAGCGGCTGCAGCGTCACCTCGGTGGCGAAGTCGGGGCTCGTCGCCAGGCCCATGAAGCTGCCCGCACGCGCCCGCGTGGCGCGGTACTCGGGCAGGTACCGGCCGGCCTGGCGCATCAGCCAGACGGGCGTGTATTCGGTCGGCTGCGACAGGCACGCGCGCAGGAAGGTGTCGTTGACGAGAGGGCTCGGCATCGCCGGATTGTCGCTGCGGTCGGACCATAATCGCCGCGATTCGCCCCGACTCGCACGACCCGGGAACGCCATGCTCGCCAACGACGTCCTGCATACGATCGGCCGCACGCCGCACATCCGCATCAACCGGCTGTTCGGGACCTCGCACAACGTCTACGTGAAGAGCGAGCGCGCCAACCCGGGCGGCTCGATCAAGGACCGGATCGCCCTGGCGATGGTCGAGGCGGCGGAAGCGTCGGGCGCGCTCCGGCCGGGCACGACGATCGTCGAGCCGACCTCGGGCAACACCGGCGTCGGCCTGGCGATGGTCGGTGCGGTCAAGGGCTACCAGGTCGTCCTCGTGATGCCCGACAGCATGAGCGTCGAGCGGCGTCGCCTGATGCTCGCCTACGGCGCCCGCTTCGAGCTCACGCCTCGGGAAAAGGGCGTCAACGGCGCCATCGCGCGGGCGGAGGAAATCGTCGCCGAGCTGTCGGCGAGCGGGTCCGGCGCCTGGATGCCGCAGCAGTTCGAAAACGCCGCGAACGTCGACGTCCACATGCGCACGACGGCCGCCGAAATCGCCGCCGATTTCCCGAGCGGGATCGACGCGCTCGTCACCGGGGTCGGCACCGGCGGCCACATCACCGGCTGCGCCCGCGTGCTGAA
>JBDTJD010000044.1:0-3074 GCA_039935975.1 Caldimonas sp. | reverse complement strand
CGCGGCGACGGTCCAGCGCATGTACGCGAGCAGCATTGCCGGCGAGCTGCCGCCCGACCAGGCGCTTCCCGAAGTGTGGATCAGCGACGACGACCAGCTCGAGCGAGGTCGCAGCCTGTTGCACGAGCTGCGTCACCCGGTGCACCGGCACTGGGTCTGCCCGGCCTGCAGCGAGCGTGTCGACGGACCGTTCGAGGAGTGCTGGAACTGCGGCGCGGCGATGCCGCGGCCGTGATGCGCGTTGAGCGTCGTTCCGTTCGCTAGAACGTGCCCGGGTAGGCGCCGCCGTCGGCGAGCAGGTTCTGGCCGGTGATGTAGCCGGCCTGCACGCTGCACAGGAACGCGCATATCGCGCCGAACTCCTCGGCGCTGCCAAAGCGCTGCGCCGGAATGTTGCGCTTGCGCTCCTCGGCCAGCACGTCGATCGACTTGCCGGTCTTCTCCGAGGCGCCCTTCATCGTCGCGCGCAAGCGGTCGGTATCGAACGCGCCGGGAAGGAGCCCGTTGATGGTGACGCCACGCGCCGCGAGCTTGCTGCGGGCGAGCCCGGCGACGAAGCCAGTGAGGCCGCTGCGGGCGCCGTTCGACAGGCCCAGGATGTCGATCGGCGCCTTCACCGCGCCCGAGGTGATGTTGACGACCCGGCCGAAGCCGCGCTCGGCCATCCGGTCGACCGTTGCCTTCATCAGCTCGATCGGCGTCAGCATGTTGGCGTCGACGGCCTTGATCCAGGCGTCGCGGTTCCAGTCGCGGAAATCGCCCGGCGGCGGACCGCCCGCGTTGTTGATCAGGATGTCGACCTGCGGACACGCCGCGAGCGCGGCCGCCCGGCCGGCCTCGGTGGTGATGTCGCCGACCACGGCGCGCGCCTCGCCGCCGGCGCCGAGCGCACGCAGTTCCTGCAGCGTCGTCTCGAGCGCCTCGGCGCCGCGCGCTGTGATCACCACGTTGACGCCTTCCTTCGCCAGCGCGACCGCGCAGCCCTTGCCGAGCCCCTTGCTCGCCGCGCACACGAGCGCCCACTTGCCTGTCAGTCCGAAGTCCATGTCGTCTGTCCTTTTATCTCGCCCTGGCGAGCAGCCAGATTCCCGTCAGCACCAGCAGCGTGCCGGCAACGATCCAACCCGTGAACGGCTCGCCGAGGATGACGATGCCCATCGCGATCGTCGACAGCGGCCCGATCATTCCCGTCTGGGCGACGACGGTGGCGCCGACGCGCTCGATCGCCATCATCACCATCAGCACCGGCGCGAAGGTGCACACCGTCGCGTTCAGCACCGAGAGCCAGATCACCGCCGGCTCGACCACCGCCGCCGAGAGCGGTCGAAGGATGAGGAACTGGGCAATGCAGAAAAGGCAGGCGACGCTCGTCGCCAGACCGGTGAGGCGCACTGCGCCGAGGCGCCTGACCTCCTCGCCGCTGGCGACGAGATAGACCGCGTAACTCACCGCGCTGGCGAAGATCAGGCCGGCGCCGAGGGCGGCGTCGGCGCCCTGGAACGAGACCTCGTGGCCGAAGACGAGCAGCACGCCGCAGTAGCTCACCGCAAGCGCCATGACCTTGCGCACGCTTACCTTGCGCTTGAACAGGATCACGCCGAGCGCGAGCACGAGCGTCGGGTTGAGGTACAGGATCAGCCGCTCGAGGCTCGCCGTGACGTAGGCGAGGCCGGCGAAGTCGAGAAAACTCGCGAGGTAGTAGCCGGAAAAGCCCAGGCCGGTGACGACGAGCCAGTCACGCCGCGTCAGCGCCGGCCGACCCCGCCCCGCCCACCACGCCAGGACGACGAAGAGCGGCAGCGCGAAGAGCATGCGATACATGATCAGCGTCACCGCGTCGACGCCGTACCGGTAGGCGAGCTTGACGATGATCGCCTTGCCGGAGAAGGCGATCGAGCCTCCGATCGCAAGCGCCAGGCCGGGCCAGGGCGGGCGCGATGTCGACTCGGATGCCGGCGGCAACGCCGCGACGGCATTTGCCGGCATCAGAAGCCGGCCGCCTGCCCGTCGCGGCGCGGGTCGCTGGCGGCGACGTAGCCCTCCACGGCCGGGTCGCCGAGGCGCCAGATGAATTGGCCGGCGCCGAAGTCCTGGTAGCTGTCCTCGATCACCTCGACCTCGTGGCCGAGCGCGACCAGGCCGGCCACTGTCCTCGGGTCGGTGGTCGCCTCGACGTTGATCGCCAGGCCCTCGTTGAAGCGCCAGCGCGGCGCGTCGCAGGCGGCCTGAGGCTGTTGGCGATGGCCGAGCATGCGCACGAGAATCTGAAGATGCGCCTGCGGCTGCATGTTGCCGCCCATGATGCCGAAGCTCATCTGCGGCCGGCCGTCCTTGGTGAGAAACGCCGGGATGATGGTGTGGAACGGGCGCTTTCCGGGCGCGACGCAGTTCGGGCTCGCGGCATCGAGGTGAAAGCCGTAGCCCCGGTTCTGCATCGACACGCCCCACTCCGGGACGACGATGCCCGAGCCGAAGCCCATGTAGTTGCTCTGGATGAAACTCACCATCATGCCGTGCTCGTCGGCAGCGCTGAGGTAGATGGTGCCGCCCTTGACCGGATTGCCGGCGCCGAAGCGCTGCGCCCGCTTCGGGTCGATCAGGCGAGCCCGGCTGGCGAGGTAGGCGGCGTCGAGCATCTCGTCACAGCTGCAGCGCATGCCGTTGCGAAGATCGGCGGCATGCTCGTGAAGGTCGGCGAAGGCGAGCTTCATCGCCTCGATCTGCAGGTGCTGCGACTCGGCGCCGTCGACGGGCAAGGACTCGACGTCGAAGTGACGCAGGATGCCGAGCGCCATCAGCGCGGCGATGCCCTGGCCGTTGGGCGGAATCTCGTGCAGACGATGGCCGAAGGTATCGATCCCGATCGGCTCGACCCACTCCGGTTTGAACGCGGCGAAGTCCTTCGCCGTCATCGTGCCGCCGTTCGCGCGCGAATGAGCTTCCGCGGCTTCGGCGATCTCGCCGCCGTAGAACGACGCGCCGCGCGTCCGGGCGATCGACTTCAGGGCGCGCGCCGCCGCCGGGAAGGCGAAGCGCTCGCCGATCTCGGGCGCCCGTCCGTGCGGCAGGAAGGC
>JBDTJD010000043.1:0-3565 GCA_039935975.1 Caldimonas sp. | reverse complement strand
CGCGCAGGCCGCGTTGGCGTGACTTCATCCGCAGCCGACACACCGTGATTCGCCCGGTCACACACAAGCGACGCGCGCCGGGTCACACTGCGCGCATGGGCTTACCGTCGTCACGACGCCGCGGCGTTGCCGCCATGCTCGCATCGCTGCTCGCATCGCTGCTCGCATCGACGGGCTTCGTCGCGCTCTCGCTGTCGGCCACCGCGCGCGCGGCCGCGCCCACCACGAGCACGGCTGCCGACGAAGCCACCGCCGCCTGCGAGCAGTCGGCCCGGCACTCGCTCGCGACCAAGTCGACCCCGCCGGCCGACATCTCGTTCAAGGTCGCGCCGACGGTGCAGCCCTCGCTGCCGTCGGACACGCAGATCGTGCTGAGCGGCGAAGGCCGCTGGCGCGCTGCCGACGGTGCCCACATCGTCCGCTTCACCTGCTACGTCGACCGGGAGAGCTTCGAGACGGTCGGCCTGGTGATGAAGGACGCGACGCCCGCCCCGCCCCGGCCGCCGCCGGCAAAGAAGCCGGCCGAGCCCGACATCAGTCATCTCTCGATGGCGTCGTGCGAGTCGAGCGCGGTGCAGGCGCTGAAGAAGCGCTGGCCGCGCGTCAGCCAGATCACGTTCGACAGCGACACCCGCAACTTTCGCCAGGACAGCGTCGATCATGGCGTCCTGCAGGGTCGCGGCCGCGCCCGGCCGGACGCCGCCGCCCCGTCGACCTTCTTCGGCTTCGAGTGCGAGATCGACCCGCACGATGGCCGGGTGCTGAAGACGCGCGTCTCGGCGTGATCGCCGGGCCGGCCGGGATCGCGCCAGCGCGCGATCGGCCCAGCGCGACAGCCTCGCGTCGCACGCCCCGACAATGAGGCGATGAGCCTTCGCGTTCCGGCCACGGCCCTCTCGATCACCGCGTTCGCAACCCTTCTCCTGATCGCCCTCCTGATGGGCGCCAACCACGTCGCCGCGCGGATCGCGTTCGATCACGGCGTCGACGTCACCACCGCGGTCGCGGTGCGCAGCATCGTCACGGCCTTGGTCGTCGGCTCGCTCGTCGTGCTGCAGCGGGTGCCGGTCGCCTTCACGCCGCGCCAGCGGCGCTTCCTGCCGATCATCGGCGTCGTCGTCGGCGTGCAGAGCGTCTGCCTTTATTCCGCCGTGGCGCGCCTGCCGGTCGCGCTCGCGCTGCTGGCGTTCAACACCTATCCGCTCTGGACCGCGCTTTGGGCGCGACTCGCCTATGCGCACCGACCGGAGCGGCGCGTCGTCGTCGCGATGCCGGTGATGCTCATCGGCCTGGCCCTCGCGCTCGACGTGCTCGGCGCCGCATCGGGCGTCGGCGCGACGCTGCAGTGGCAGCGAATCGGCGCCGGCGTCGCCTTCGCGCTCGCGGCGGGCGCGACCTTCGGCGTCGCGCTGGTGCTGACCCAGCACGAGGTCGGCACGCTCGACGGCCGCGTCCGCACCACCGGCACGATGGCCATGGTCGCGGTGCTCGCGCTGGCCGCCGTCGGCTGGCAAGGCGGCTTTCACTGGCCGACCGCGAATGCCGGCTGGTGGGGCCTGGCACTGCTCACGGCTCTTTACGGCACCGGCATCACCATCCTTTTCACCGTGCTGCCGCGCCTGGGCGTCGTCGGCAACTCGGCGATCATGAACGTCGAGCCGGTGTTTGCGCTGGTGCTCGCGTGGGCGATCCTGGGCCAGTCGATCGCGCCGTCGCAGGTCGCCGGGGCGCTGCTCGTGGTCGCCACCGTCGTCTGGCTCGGCCTGCGGCCGCGGCGCGCGGTGATCGACTCGGCGCGCGTTCAGCGCGCGGGGTAGTCGAGCTTCGGATACCAGTCGCGGCCGCGCCCGGCCGGGGTGAGGTCGAGCAGGTTCCAGAGCGGCGTCGGGTCGGGCGCGCCGCGCTGGTCCTGGCCGGGATCGTCGGTGCCTTGCAGCTCCTCGCCCCAGAAGTGGCGGACGGCGCCGCCGTCCCGCGTCCAGACGTCGGTCGCGCCCCACTCGCTGCCGTCGCTGGCCAGGCCGCGGAAGTCGCGCGCGAAGTCGTCGCCGACCGTCGAGAAGAACTTCAGATGGCGCCAGCCGCGCTCGCGCGCGAAGGCGAGCTGGCGCGCGACCGGCGAGCGGCCGACGATGGCGACGGCCATGCGTTCGGCGATGTCGACGGCCGGGATGTCGAGCGAGCCGAGGAACGAGGTGCACATCGGACAGGGACGCTTGCGTTCGGGGCCGAACATCCAGAAGTACGTGAACAACGTGTCGTGCGCGCCGAACAGATCGGCAAGGCCGACGTTGGCACCTTCCGCGTCGAGGAAACGGTAGTCCCTTGCCACGGGGCCGGCCGGCAGCGCGCGTCGCTGGCCGGCGACGCGCTCGATCTGCCGTCGCAGCTCGATCTCCTGGGCCAGGAGGTCGGTGCGGGCGCGGCGATATTCGTCGCTTTCCCCGGGATAGGGATGGCGGGTGGCGGCGGCAAGCTCGGCCGCGGGCTTCAAGGTGTCGATCGGTGCGTCCATCGGTGTGCCCTCGTGTCTTGACAGATATGTTTATATCAACACAATTCGTCGGTGTCCATGCCGTCTCCTTTGTCGCCGTCGCAGGCCGGGCGCATCGCCCTCGCGCACCGCGTGCGCGATGCCTGCATCTGCCTGCACCTGCAGCGCGCTGCGCGCATCGTCGCGCGCCGCTTCGACGACGCGCTGCGTCCGCTGGGCCTCACCAACGGCCAGTTCTCGTTGCTCGTCTCGCTCAACCGCGCCGAAGCCCCCGGGGTCGTCGAGACCTCGCGCCTGCTCGGGATGGACCGGACGACGATCACGGCCGCGCTCAAGTCGCTGGAGCGCCGCGGCCTGGCGGAAATCCGCAGCGCCGAGGCGGACAGACGCCGTCGATCGCTCCATCTCACCGCGCGCGGCCGTCGCCTCGTCGCGGCGGCGCTGCCGCTCTGGGCCGAGGCGCACGCCGAAACCGAACGAGCGCTCACGGTCGAGCCCGACGCCCTGCGCCTGGAACTGCGGACGATCGGCTCGACGCCGCCACGCGCCGGCCGCGCTCCCCGGGCCGCAACGGGGACCGCGTCGCGATGAAGCCTGGCCGGCGCCTGCGGGCCGTGCGAACGGCCGTCGCGATCGGCCTGGGATGCCTCGTCCCGACGCTGCACGCCGCCGACGAGCGCACTAATGCCTTCGACGACCCGTTTCTCTCCGTGACGCGCGCGCTCGCGCACTGTCCGGTCCCCGAAGGCCCGCTCTACACCGCGGCCCAGGCGAGGGCGCAGAGCCACGGTCGCGCCGATCGCGGGACGACCTGCCACTACTGGGGCCGCTGCCGGCTGCCGAACGCGTACCGCTACGACAAGGAAATCATCCCGCGCGTCGCGACCTTCATCCAGCGCGACGACCGGTTCCGCGACACGAGCGTCTGGATCCTCGGCCAGCGCCGCTGGGTCTATCTCCAGGGATGCGTCGCGACGCAGGAGCAGAGCGACCAGCTCGAAAAGGAAGTGCGGCTGATCGACGACGTCGAGGCGGTGATCAACGAGCTCATGGTCGGCACGACCGGCACGC
>JBDTJD010000042.1:0-9930 GCA_039935975.1 Caldimonas sp. | reverse complement strand
GCGCTCGGCTATGCCCTCGGCCTCGCGCTCTCCGCGCTCTTTGACCTGCCGTCGGGCGCGGTCGTCGTCTGGGCGCTGGCGGCGTGCGCGCTGCTGGCGGCATGGATGCAACCCGAGCCCGCAACGGTGCCCGTCGCTGAGCGTTCGGGTTCCGACCCTTCGCCAACAGGTCAATTTCCGCCCAGGTGATCCTTTTTGACGTGAAAGCCCGTCCTGGTGTCCAGTGGGTACTCGAGATGGAGATCTTTCATGACACGAACTGATCTGGCGATGCGGCTCGCAGCACTGACCCTGGCTGCGGCGCCGTCGACAGCGACGAGCGCGCCGGCGAATGCGTGCGACACGCTGCCCGAAGCGGACGCCGTCAAGCTGCTCGGCGCGCCGCTTCCCGAAACTGCCCGATCGCAGGTCAAGCCGGCCGAGGAAAACGGCAACGACCGCCAGTCGTCGTGCGGGCGATTTCCGAAGGGCTACAAGCTCGAAAGCGCGCAGGCGCCGCCAGAACGCGGCATCCTGGTCGAACTGCACTCGCTGCCGAGCGCCGATGCAGCCAGGCGCTTCTACGAAGGCGTGCTGGACATGCAGACGCAGTTGGCGAGCGCAACGGCGGGCGCGGGCATCGTCAAGATCGGCGGGTTGGGCGACGGCGCCTACCTCCAGCCGACCGTGCTGCCGAGCTCCATGGTGAAGATCGTCACGTTGACCTTTCGAAAAGGCAGCACGGTCGCTTCGGTCCAGGTGTGGAACAGCGTCGGCACGGTCGATGCGGTCGCGCGCTCGGCGGCGGCGCAAGTGGCGGCGAAGCTGCCCTGAGTCGCGCAACCGCGCTGCGCGCATCGAGCGCGCAGCGTAGAGTGCGCCGATGAAAACCATCAAGCTCGGCCGCACCGGCCTCGACGTTTCGCGCATCTGCCTGGGCTGCATGAGCTATGGCGAACCCGATCGCGGCTCGCACACCTGGACCCTCGGCGAAGCGGCGAGCCGGCCGTTCATCAGGAAGGCGCTCGACCTCGGCATCAATTTCTTCGACACCGCCAACATCTACTCCCACGGCTCGAGCGAAGAGATCGTCGGCCGCGCGCTCGTCGAATACGCGCGACGCGGCGAGATCGTGCTCGCGACCAAGGTCAACGGCCGGATGCACAAGGGTCCGAACGGCGCGGGCCTTTCGCGCAAGGCCATCTTCGCGGAGATTGATGCCAGCCTGAAGCGCCTGGGCACCGACTACGTCGACCTCTACCAGATCCATCGATGGGACCATGCCGTGCCGATCGAGGAGACGCTCGAAGCGCTCAACGACGTCGTCCGCGCCGGCAAGGCGTTGCACATCGGCGCCTCGTCGATGTTCGCGTGGCAGTTCGCGAAGGCGCTGCACCTCTCGGATACGCACGGCTGGGCGCGCTTCCAGACCATGCAGAACTACGTCAACCTGCTCTATCGCGAGGAGGAGCGCGAGATGCTTCCGCTCTGCCAGGCCGAGGGCGTCGGCGTGATTCCGTGGAGTCCGCTCGCGCGCGGCCGGCTCACGCGCGACTGGGATGCTTCGAGCGCGCGCTCCGAAACCGACGGCTTCGGCAAGACGCTCTATGCCAAGACGGCGGACGCCGATCGCAAGGTGGCCGAGGCCCTGGCCGCCGTCGCGACGCGGCTCGGCCGGCCGCGCGCGCAGGTTGCGCTCGCGTGGGTGCTGGCCAAGCCCGAGGTCGCCTCGCCGATCGTCGGCGCGACGCGACTCGAGCAGCTCGACGATGCCGCCGCCGCAGTCTCGCTCGTGCTTTCGCAGGAAGACATCGCCGAGCTCGAGGCACCGTACGTGCCGCATTCGGTGATCGGCCACGAGTGAGCTGAGCCGGCCGTTGTCGAAGCGGGCCGGCGCCGACGACGACCTATGATCGTTCCCGGCAGTCCAAAGGAAACGCCGATGAACGATTCTTCCGTGCGTGGCCGCAAGGTCGGCCTGATCGGCCTCGGGGCCATGGGCGAAGGCATGGCCGGCTCGCTCCGGCGCGCGGGCTGCGACATCCATGTCTGCGACGTGCGCGATGGCGTGGCTGCGGCGTTCGCGGCCGAGGGCGGCACGGCCGACGCCACGCCCGCCGCGCTCGCCGGAGCCTGCGAGGTCGTCGTCTCCGTGGTCGTCAACGCCGCGCAGACCGAATCGGTGCTGTTCGGCGACGGCAGCGCGGGGCAGGGCGCCGCTGCGGCGATGCGGGCCGGCAGCGTCTTCGTGATGTGCTCGACCGTCGACCCGAACGTCTCGATCGCGTTCGAGCGTCGTCTCGAGTCGATGGGCCTCCTCTACGTCGATGCGCCGATTTCCGGCGGCGCGGCCCGGGCCGCGTCGGCCGAGATGACCGTGATGGGTGCGGCCCGCGATGCCGCCTGGGCGAAGGTCGAGCCGCTGCTGCACGCGATGGCGGCGAAGGTGTACCGCCTCGGCGATCGCGCCGGCAACGGCAGCAAGGTGAAGATCATCAACCAGCTTCTCGCCGGCGTGCACATCGCGGCGGCCGCTGAGGCGATGGCGCTCGGCCTGCGCGAAGGCGTCGACGCGGCTGCGCTGTACGACGTCATCACCCACAGCGCCGGCAACAGCTGGATGTTCGAGAACCGCATGGCGCACGTGCTGAAGGCCGACTACACGCCGCTCTCGGCGGTCGACATTTTCGTGAAGGATCTCGGCCTGGTCCTCGACACGGCGCGCGCGACCAGGTTCCCGCTGCCGCTCGCGAGCACCGCGCACCAGATGTTCATGCAGGCCTCGACGGCCGGCTTCGGCAAGGAAGACGATTCCGCGGTCATCAAGATCTTTCCCGGCATCAAGCTGCCAGGCGCGAAGGAATGACGACGACCGGGTCGGCCCGACGAGCGAGCGCCGTCACGAAGGCGGGCGTGAGGGCGCCCGTCCCGGGCCGGAGGGCGCCATGAAGCTCGGCTGCATTGCCGACGACTTCACCGGCGCCACCGACCTCGCGAACAATCTCGTGCGTTCCGGGATGCGCACCGTGCAGACGATCGGCGTGCCGGGCGAGGGCGAAGCGCCGGTCGACGCCGACGGCGTCGTCGTCGCGCTCAAGTCGCGCACGACGCCGCCTGGCGAGGCGGTCGCGCAGTCGCTCGCGGCCTGCCGATGGCTGAGGGCCGCGGGCGCAACCCAGATCTACTTCAAGGTCTGCTCGACCTTCGACTCGACGCCGCGCGGCAACATCGGCCCGGTGCTCGAGGCCCTGATGGACGAGCTCGACTGCCGATTCACGATCGCCACGCCGGCCTTCCCCGACAACGGTCGCACCGTGTTCAAGGGCTACCTCTTCGTCGGCGACGTGCTGCTGTCGGAGAGCGGCATGCGCCACCATCCGCTGACGCCGATGACCGATCCGAACCTCGTGCGCGTGCTGCAGGCGCAGCTCGCCACCACCTCGGGCACGGGGCGAGCGCCGCGACGCGTCGGCCTGGTCGAGCACGGCGCCACGAGCTCGTCGCCGGAGGCGATCGCCGATCGCCTGCGCGCGCTCTCAGGCCAGGGCCTCTCGATCGCCATCGCCGACGCGGTCGACAACGAAGACCTGCTTCGCCTTGCCGTGGCCGTCAAGGACATGCCGCTCGTCTGCGCCGGCTCGGGCCTGGCGATCGGCCTGCCGGCGAACTTCGGCCTGGTGCCGTCGCGCGAAGCGGTGTGGCTGCCGAAGGTCGAGGGCCGCAGCGCCATCGTCTCGGGCAGCTGCTCGGAGGCGACGAACGCGCAGGTCGCCGCGTTCGTCGGCTCCGGCGGCGCGGCGTGGCGCGTCGATCCGCTTTCACTTGCCGAGGAGAGCGACGATGCCCTCGTCGCCGACGTCGCGCGCTGGGCCGAGGCGCAGTGGACCGCGTCGCCGGACCGTCCGGTGCTCGTCCACAGCACTGCGCCGGCCGGGGCCGTGGCCGCGGCGCAGTCGCGCCTGGGCGCCGCCGCCGCAGGCGCGCGGATTGAATCGCTGCTCGCTGCCGTGGCGCGCCGTCTCGTCGAGCTCGGCGCGCGCCGACTCGTCGTCGCCGGCGGCGAGACCTCGGGCGCGGCCGTGAACGCGCTCGGCGTGCGGCGCCTTCGCATCGGCGCCCAGATCTGCCCCGGCGTGCCGTGGTGCCACGCCGCCCCGAAGATCGCCGCCGATGGCTTGCAGCTCGCGCTGAAGTCGGGCAATTTCGGCGCCGCCGACTTTTTCACGCACGCCTTCGACGTCGCGACATGACCGAAGCCGACCTGCGCCGCGAGCTCGCCCGCGTCGGCCGATCGCTGCATGCACGCGGCTACGTTCACGGCACGACAGGCAACCTCAGCGCGCGACTCGACGACGACTGCGTCCTGATCACGGCGACCGACGCCTGCCTCGGCGAGCTCGACGACGACGCCATCGTCAAGGTCGACGCCGAGGGTCGGCCGACGATCGCCGGCGCGCGCCCGAGCAAGACGCTGGCCCTGCACCGGCGCATCTACGCCGCCGAGCCTGAGGCGCGCTGCGTCATCCACACGCACTCGTCGCGCCTCGTCCAGGCGAGCCTGGCCTTGCCGACGGGTGAATCGCAGGACGACTTCCTGCCGCCGATCACGCCGTACTTCGTGATGAAGGTCGGCCACGTTCCCCTCGTCGCCTATCACCGGCCGGGCGATCCGGCGGTGGCCGAGCGCATCGCCGCGGCGATCGAGCGCTTTCGCCGTGCCGGCGTACCGATCCGGGCGGTCATGCTGTCGCGGCTCGGTCCGAACGTCTGGCACGCGTCGCCCGCGCAAGCGATGGCGGTGCTCGAGGAGCTCGAGGAGACGGCGCGACTCTGGGTCGACGCCGCGCGGCGCCCCGAGCCCCTGTCGCCGACGCAGATCGACGAACTCCGCACTCATTTCGGTGCACGCTGGTAAGACCGAGGACCTTCGATGCCACGATTTGCCGCCAACCTCAGCATGATGTACGCCGAGCTGCCGTTCGTGGAGCGCTTCGGCGCGGCAGCGCAAGACGGCTTCACCGCCGTCGAGTTCCTGTTTCCGTACGACTGGCCGGCCGCCCGCCTCGCTACGCTGCTCGCCGAACACAAGCTCCAGCAGGTCCTCTTCAACGCCTGGCCGGGCGATTTCCCGAAGGGCGAGCGCGGCATCGCCGCGATACCTGGCCGCGAGGACGAGTTCAGGCACGGCTTCGAGCGCGCGCTCGAGTACGCCGCTGCGCTCTCCTGTCCCCGCGTGCACGCGATGGCTGGACTCGCGGGCGAGGGCATGGCGCGCGAGGCGATGGCCGCCGTGTACCTGAAAAATCTCGAGTGGGCGGCGGCGCGTGCCGCCGACGCCAACGTCGACGTGCTGATCGAGCCGATCAACACGCGCGACATCCCCGGCTACTTCCTCAACCGGCAAGAGCAGGCGCATGCCGTGATCGCCGAAGTCGGCGCGCCGCGCCTGAAGGTGCAGATGGATCTCTACCACTGCCAGATCGTCGAGGGCGATGTCGCCGCCCGACTGCGCGCCTATCTGCCGACCGGCCGCGTCGGGCATCTCCAGGTCGCCGGCGTGCCGGAGCGTCACGAGCCCGACCTCGGCGAGCTCCACTACCCCTACCTCTTCGACGTGATCGACGAGCTCGGCTACGACGGCTGGATCGGCTGTGAGTACCGGCCGGCCGGCGCGACGTCGAGCGGACTCGGCTGGCTGCAAAGAGCGCGCGCCGCCTCGGCGCACGAGGCACCGCGTTGACGTCGCCCGTTCGCATCGGCGTTGTCGGCATCGGTGCGATGGGCCTGCCGATCGCCCGCAACCTGCAGCGTCGCGGCCATCTCGTGCGGGTGCGCGACGTCGACCCGGCCGCGGTCGCCGCGGCCGCAGCGCTCGGCCTGCAGGCCTGCGACACGGCGGCGGTGCTGGCCGAGGAGAGCGACGTGATCGTCCTGGTCGTCGTCGATGCGGCGCAGATCGACGACGTCCTGTTCGGTCCGCAAGGCGTCGTCGCGGCGCCGCCACGAGCTGGCGACACGCGGCTCGTGGTGCTGCTCTGCTCGACGATCGCCGCCGAGGACACCGAGCGCTTCCGCGA
Organism: Caldimonas sp.; assembly: GCA_039935975.1. GTDB lineage: Bacteria > Pseudomonadota > Gammaproteobacteria > Burkholderiales > Burkholderiaceae_C > Schlegelella_A. The sequence goes on along the minus strand of JBDTJD010000042.1, from coordinate 3,874 downwards.
CCGCCTGCTCCCGCACGGCATCGATCTGCTCGACGCGCCGATCTCCGGCGGCCCGGCACGTGCCGGCGACGGGACCCTGTCGATGATGCTGGCCGGCGATCCGGCGCTGCGCACGCGCCACGAGACGCTGCTGGGCGACATGGCGTCGCGGATCTTCTACATCGGTCCCCGGGTCGGCGACGCCGCGCGCACCAAGCTTGTCAACAACCTGCTCGCCGGCATCAACCTCGTCGCCGCGGCCGAGGCGATGGCTCTCGGCGGACGGCTCGGCCTGGACCGCCGCGCGCTCTTCGACGTGATCGCCGCGTCGAGCGGCGCGTCGTGGATCGGCAGCGACCGGATGGCGCGCGCGCTCGAGGCGGACTGGGTGCCGCGCGCCCGCGCCGCGATCCTCACCAAGGACGTCGGCCTGGCCGTCGGCATGGCCGGGGCGGCCGGCATCTCGACGCCGCTCGGCGCCGAGGCGCTCAAGGTGTTCGAGGCGACGCTCGCCGCGGGCTTCGCCGACCTCGACGATGCCGCGGTCATCAGGGCGATCTGGCCCGCGTTCTGATCGTCCCGTCCAGCGTCGCGGCGCCGGGACGCGCCGTCAGGATTCGAGCCGATAGAGCCGGACCCACGTGTCCGCCTCCTGCGATCCCTTCTTCTTCACGTTGAAGAGCCCGTCGCCGCCCGGCGCCGCGAGCGGTGTCGTGCGCCAGAGCGACGGCCTTTCGAGGAACTGCTGGCGGAATTCCTCGGTGGCCCAGATCTGCCCCGGCTCGACGATCGGCTCGACCCGCGCAGCCGCGAGGATCGCCTCGCCGCCGACGATCTCGGCGTGGTCGAGGTCGCTCTGGCGCGTCTGCACCTCGCCGTAGTGCAGGGCAATGCGCAGGCGCGGCTGGCCCGGCGCCTGGTACACGGCGTCCATCAGGTGGCGCGCGGTCTGCGCAAGGGCCACCGGGTCGTCGGCGGCGATCAGCGCCGCGTCGCCGGCGCGCACCTCGGTGATCGCCGCGACCGGCGCCCAGCGCAGCACGGCCTCCTCGAGCGCACTGCGCACGGGTGCGTCGACACCGGCGCGCATGAGGCTGGCGAACGACTGGATGTCGGCCTTCAGGACGCAGCACTGGCGCACGTCGAGCAGGCGGCCGCCTTGGGTCGTCTCGCGCCAGGGCCGGTCGTAGCCGACGATGTTGGCACGGTCGATGCGCTGCAGGAAGCCGGGGTTGATGCGCGCGATCACGTCGAACAGCACCGGGTGCACGAGGTAGTGCGTGGCGCGCGGCAGCGGCCCGTTCGTCTCGAAGGTCGCCTCGCCGGGCCGCAGGAAGCGCTGGCGCCATTCGCCGCGCACGCGGTCGTGCTGGACGTAGCCGAGCAGACCGACGCGATAGAGCGCGCTGAACGGATCGTTGCCGCTCGACGAGGCTTCTCCGCCAGCGACGATCCCCTCCACCTCGGCGCGCGTGATCACGTGGCCGGGCAGACAGGCGAAGAGCCGGTCGGGCTCGAGCCCGGCGACGTAGGGGGCGATCTCGGCCAGGTATTCGTGCGCGATCTCGGTCGCAGCGGCGTTCACCGCCTCCTTGAGGCGGTATTCGTTGCGACGTTCGTCGGGGCGCAGCGCCGTCAGCCGCTCGCCGATCGTCATCAGGTCGCGCGGCCTGAGCAGCGTATGGCGGCAGACGTACTCGAACGCATCCTCCTCCTCGCGCGTGTAGGTGTCGACGACGCTGGCGCAGCCGAGGAAGGCCTCCAGCGGCCGGGTCTTGGCGAGGTCGGGACGGACCATCCGCTCGGTGCGCACGAGACGCACGTTGTTGACGAAGATCTCGTGCAGCGCCTCGGGTGAATAGACGATGTCGACGGCGCTGCCGCGGTACTGCTGGACCATGGCCGTGCGCTGCGGCAGCCGCGCATACGCTTCCTTCCGGATCGCGGCGAAGATCTTCAGGTGGTGGTTGATGCGGCGCAGCTGGTAGGCGACCTCGACCAGGCCGAGCTGGGCGAAGAACCAGACGTTGGGCGAGAGCTCGCCGGTGACGCTCGGGCTCGTCGGGATGTCCTCGACATGCTTGTTGAAGTACTCGTCGATGCCGTCGATGAAGAGCGCCAGCGGCGAGTTGAGGGTGCGCAGACGCGGCACGAGGTGGCCGTCGGTGTCGGTGGCGCAGCGCTGCAGCTCGCTCGGCGTGAAGTCGAGCAGGCGGACGAAGTGGTCAATGACGCTGTGCAGCTGCCGGTCGGCCACGAGCGCAGCCAGGCGCGGGCTCACGTCGAGCCCCTCGTCGTTGCCGACGTGCTTGAGAACGGCCAGCGCGATCGCCGAGAGCCACACCTTCGACCACGGAAGGGGCGAGGCCGAGAAGAGGGCGATCGACTCGCGGCCGAAGATCTTGTCGCCGATCGGCTTGTCGAGCAGGTTGCCGGTCGGCAGGCAAGTCGCCTGTCCGTCGCGCTGATAGAGGACGCGCTTGGCCTTCAGCAGCAGCGTCTTGCCGAAGCCCTTGGTGCCGATGACGATGAACTTGTCGTCGCGGTCGGGCGTGAGGAAAGTGTCGATCTCGGGCGTGCGGTAAAGAAGCGACTCGTCGAAATCCTCCGCCACGCGGATGTCGTCGGCGTCCACGGTCCACGCACGCATCCTTCCTCCTTCACATCGTCCGTCCCTTGACGAGGATAACTGTCGTCACCCGGGGTTCGGTCGAGGCGGCGGCACGCTCCCCGAGGCGGTCGCGCCACCAGCGACCGACCGTGGGCGCAAGCGCCAGGGCCACGACGAAGGCGACCACGAGGATGACCCAGAAGCCCGGCCGGCCGCGCGGCGCGGCGCCGGTGTCCGAGTTCGACCTGCGGAACGATTTCGGGTTGTAGTGGAGGCGTTCCTTGCGCCTTCGCTCTTCCCAATACCAGTCGCGGTCCTCAACGCCCATGCGGAATTGTCGAGCATCGCTTGCCGGCCTGCGGCCTGCGAGTCATCCCTTCACAATCGCGGCGTGTCGCCACGCCGCCTGACCTTCGCGCGGCACCGACCGGGCACTGCCCGGACCGCTCGTTCGCCCCTGCTCCTATCAACGTGCCACGATGAAGATGTCCATAGCCATCACGGGCGCCCTCTGCGCTGCCGCCGTCTCCACCGCCGTCGTGGCCGCCAAGCTGACGACCCGAAACCGGGCCGAGATTCCGGCCGAGTACCGCTGGGACTTCTCGGCCATCTATCCCGACTGGGCCGCCTGGGAGGCGGACATGAAGGTGCTCGATGCCCGCATGGACGCGTTCCTGGCACTGAAGGGCACGCTCGCGCAGGGGCCGACGCAACTGCTCAAGGCCTACCTCGCGTCCGACGAGATCGGCAAGCTCCAGTACCGGCTCTACAGTTACCCGCAACTGCAGCGCGACGTCGACACGCGCGACCAGGCGGTCGCCGCGCGCTTCCAGCGGATGGCGGCGGTCTTCGCCAAGTTCGAGACGGCCTCGGCCTGGTTCACGCCGGAGCTGTTGAGCCTGCCGGAGGCGACCGTCGCCGACTGGATCAAGAAGACGCCGGGGCTCGCGCCCTACCGCTTCACCATCCTCGACGACTACCGGCGCAAGGCGCACGTCCTCGATGCCGAGGGCGAGCGGCTGCTCTCGCTCTCGGGCCCGTCGAGCGGCACGCCGCGAACCGTGTACCAGGAACTCGCCACGTCGGACATCCGCTTCCCGACGCTGCACCTCGGCGACGGCAGCGACGTCGTCCTCTCCCCCGGCAACTATGCGGCGCTGCTGCAGTCGAACCCGAGCCAGGCCGAGCGCGGCAAGGCGGCCGCGGCCCACCTCGGCACCTACGGCGCGACGGCGAACACCTTCGGCGCGATCTACCTCGGCGTCCTCCAGCGCGACTGGTACC
>JBDTJD010000041.1:0-14634 GCA_039935975.1 Caldimonas sp. | reverse complement strand
TTGATGATGTGGATCTTGTTCCGGTGGCCGTAGATATACGGGGCCATCTTCGGGTTCCAGAAGCGGGTCTGGTGTCCGAAATGGACGCCGGCTTCCAGCATTTCACGCATCGTGATCGTCATCTTGTATCCAAAGGTTGGTTCTAGAATCCGGCTCGAATCGCGACGACGAAACGCAAGAGTTCTTGCGAAAGACGTTGCGGCACCTTGAATGAGCCGGTTCGCGGATGAGGGCGGCTTGCGAGACCTTCCGGATTGCCTGATGGAAATCGGCCTGTCTGGTCTGCTCGTTCGCCCGAGGCAAAGCGCTGGATTGTAGCATCGCCATGAGCGACGACCTCACTGAAGCGCACCGACAGGTCCTGGGCCGGACCAGGAACGCAGCCGTATCCATCGAGCGATCGATTGCCGCGGCCGCCACAACGTCGGTCGCGCCTTCTTTCGTGGCGACGAGCTTCGACGCCGCGCGAAAAAGCGCCGACGACGCCGACCGCGCCGTCGAGGCGGGCACCGATCCAGGCCGGCTCGCGGGGCTCGCCATCTCGATAAAGGATCTCTTCGATGTGGCTGGCCAGGTGACGGCCTCAGGCTCGGTCGTCCTCGCAGCCTCTGCATCGGTCATCGCCGACGCCCCGGCGGTGCAGCGGTTGCGTCAGGCGGGCGCAGCACTGATCGGGCGGACTCACATGTCCGAGTTTGCGTTCTCCGGCGTCGGACTCAACCCGCATCACCCGAGACTCGTCAACGTCGGCACGCTTGCACTTGATCCGACCGAGCGCGTTCCCGGCGGTTCGACCTCGGGCGGCGCGTCGTCGGTGGCCGGCGGCGCTGCGTGGGCTGCGCTCGGCTCGGACACCGGCGGCTCGATCCGCATTCCGGCCGCGCTGCAGGGCCTCGTCGGCTTCAAGAGCACGGCATGTCGGGTCCCGACCACCGGCGCCCTGCCGCTCTCGACGACTCTAGACACCGTGTCGGCGATCACGCTGTCGGTGCGCGACGCGATCGTGCTGCACGAGATCCTCGCCGACCGGCGTGCCGAGCTGTCGCGCCGTCCGCTCGCGGGCTCGACTTTCGCCGTGCCGTCGCGGCTGATGCTCGACGGCCTCGACGACGTCGTCGCCCGCTCGTTTCGGCGCACGCTTTCAGCCTTGTCGGCGGCGGGTGCGCGGATCGAGGAGATCGAGCTCGCGCTCCTCGACGAGGTCGCGCCGATCAACGCCGCCGGCGGGTTCGCGGCTGCCGAGAGCTGGGCCCTCCATCGACGCTGGCTCGCGAGCCAGCGCGATCAGTACGACCCGCGCGTGGTCCGGCGGATCATGCGCGGCGAGGCGATGAGCGCGGCGGACTACATCGACCTGATCGCCGCGCGCCGTTCCTGGATCGGTCGCATGGAGGACGCGCTGCGCGGCTTCGACGCCCTGCTTTCGCCCACCGTGCCCATGGTCGCACCGCCGCTCGCGCCGCTGGTCGACGACGACGACGCGTTCTTCGCCGTCAACGGCCTCCTGCTGCGCAACCCGAGCGTCGTCAACCTGCTCGACGGCTGCGCCCTTTCGCTGCCTTGCCACGCTGCGGGCGAGCTTCCGGCCGGCCTCATGGTCTGGAGCACCGGCGGACGCGACGACGCCGTCCTCGACGCCGGCCTCGCGATCGAGGCGGCGCTCGCGCGCGCCGCCGGCACCGAGCAGCGGCGCGGCTGATGCAGATCGCGATCATCGGTGCCGGCGTGATCGGCGTGACGACCGCCTACGAGCTCGCTGCCGATGGCCATCAGGTGACGGTGTTCGAGCGCTGTGGCACCGTCGCCTCGGAATGCAGCTTCGCCAACGCGGGCCTGGTCGCGCCGGGCTATGTCGCGCCCTGGTCCGCGCCGGGCATGCCGTTGAAGGTGATGCGCCACCTGCTGACCGCACACGCCCCGATTCGCGTCGGCCGTCATCTCGACGCGGCGACGCTCGCCTGGATGTGGCGCTGGTGGCGCTCGTGCCGGCCCCCGGTCTATCGCGCAAACCGGGCGCGCATGCATCGTCTCGCCCTTTTCAGTCGCGAGCGACTGCACCAGCTTGTCCACCAGCTCCACCTCGACTTCGAGCGCGGCCAGGGCTTCCTCGTCCTCCTGCGCACGGCGCGCGAGCTCGCAGTCGCCCAGGCCGGCATCAAGGCGCTGACCGAGCTCGGCGCCGCGCCGGTCGTGCTGGACGCTGCCGGCTGCCGTGCCATCGAACCCGGACTCAACCCCGAGATGCCGCTCTTCGCGGGCATCCACTCGAAGGACGACGAGGTCGGCAACTGCCGGGACTTCACGCACCTGCTGCGCAAGGAGGCCGAGCGCGCCGGCGCGCGCTTTCGCTTCAACGCCCGCGTCGACCGGATCGCCGCCGGCGCGCGGCCGAGCCTGCACGTGACCCAGATGGCGCACGACAGTCGCGACGAGGCCTTGCGGTCACGCAGCGAAACGAGCGACTTCGCGTCGACCGTGCCCGACGAAGGCGAGATCGGCGAGCCGAGCTTCGACGCGGTCGTCGTCTGCGCGGCCATCGGCTCGCGCTCCCTGCTCGCGCCGCTCGGCGTGCACCTGCCGCTGGTCCCCATCTACGGCTACTCGGTGACGGCGCCGCTGCGCCACGACGAGCAGCACCTGCATCTCGAGCCGCGCTCGGCGCTGATGGACGAGCGCTACAAGGTGGCGATCTCGCGCATGGGCAACCGCGTGCGTGTCGCCGGCAGCGCCGAGATCGGCGGTGACGCGGCGCATCAGGACGATCGCGCCCAGGCCACGCTCGACAAGGTGCTCGACGACTGGTTCCCCGGCGTGACCCGGCGCGCCTCGGCGCAGCGCTGGAAGGGCGCGCGGCCGATGCTGCCTGACGGCCCGCCGGTGCTCGGCGCGAGCGGTGCGCAAGGCGTCTGGCTCAACGTCGGGCACGGCGGCAGCGGCTGGGCGCTGTCGGCGGGCTCGGCCAAGCTTGTCGCCGATGCGATCGCCGGTCGCACGACGCCGATCCAGATCGACGGCCTCGGCGTCGAGCGCCTGCGCGCATGAGCGAGATCGAGCGCATCGACTCGGGGCTCGGCCGCCTGGCCCTTCACGGCCTCGCCTCGACGCGCGCCCGCGAAGCCGCGGCGCTCGCGACCGTCGAGCCGTTCGCGCTGATGGCGCGGGCCGGCGAGTGCGTCGCACGGCTCGCGCTCGCCCTCGCGCCGCACGCGCGCAAGATCGTCGTCTTCGCGGGATCGGGCAACAACGGCGGCGACGGCATCGAGGCGGCGACGCGACTCCGCGAATTCGGCAAGGACGCCTCGGTGGTCCTCGTCGGCGAAGAATTACGCCTTCCACCGGACGCAGCGCATGCGCTCGAGCGTGCGCGCAATGCAGGCATCGTTATCCGCGCCTTCGACGCGAGCAGGTCCGACGACGCGGACCTCTCCGACGCGCCCGAGCTGGTCATCGACGCCCTCCTCGGCATCGGCCTGTCTCGCCCACCCGAAGCATCGATGGCCGCCGCGATCGCAGCGATCGCGAGGCTCGCGGCCGGTGGCGCCCGCGTCCTCGCTGTCGACGTCCCTTCGGGCTTCGACGCCGACCGGGGCCAGCCCGTCGGCGCAAGCTGCGTCACGGCGCACGACTCGCTCACCTTCCTGACCGCGAAGCCCGGCCTCTTCACCGGCTCCGGCCGCGATCACGCCGGCCAGGTCTGGCTCGCCACCCTGGGCATTCCCGTCGATGCCGCCCGGCCGGCCGACGCCTTCCTCGTCGGCCGTGCCGACCCGTCGTGCGCTGCGGTGCCACGACGACCGTCCCAGCACAAGGGCAGCTTCGGCGACGTCGCGATCGTCGGCGGCGCGCGCGGCATGATCGGTGCGGCCTGGCTCGCGGCCCGCGCCGCACAGGCGGCAGGCGCAGGCAGGGTGTTCGTCGATCCGCTCGGCGTCGATGCAGCGTCTTTCGCCGCCGTCGATCCGCGCCATCCCGAACTCATGTTCCGTGCCGGCTGGGCGCAGGGCAACGCTGCCGTCGTGTCGCGGGCCACGGTGGTCTGCGGCTGCGGCGGGGGCGATGCGGTGCGACCCCTCCTGCCGCGGCTGCTGTCGATCGTCGCCCGGCTCGTGCTGGACGCCGATGCCCTGAACGCGATCGCCACCGATGCGTCGTTGCAGACGCTGCTGCGGGCGCGCGCTGACCGCGGCCACGAGACCATCCTCACGCCGCATCCTCTCGAAGCCGCACGCCTTCTCGGCACGGACACCGCCGGCATCCAGGCCGATCGGCTTCGAGCCGCGGGCGAACTGGCCGAGCGCTATCGCTCCGTCGTCGTGCTGAAGGGCTCGGGCACCGTGATCGCGATGGTCGGCCATCCGCCACGCATCAACGCGACCGGAAATGCCTCGCTGGCCAGCGCCGGCACCGGCGACGTGCTGGCAGGGTGGATCGGCGGACGCTGGGCTTGCGGCACCAGCCCTGCTTTCGAGGTGGCGACCCGCGGCGTGATCGAGCACGGCGCCGCCGCCGAGCCCGAGCGCGCGGGGAGCCTGCGCGCGAGCGACCTGATCGAGGCGCTCTACGCCCAAGCCAGGCGCGGCTGAGCCCGCGCCGCGGTCAGCTCGCGGCCTTCATCGCCTTGCCGATCTCGAGCGAGCCCTGCGCGGCGCCGCTTTCCGGCACGGCCTCGTCGTCGCGATTCGAGATCTCGTCGAAGCGCGCGGCGATCTGCTCCGGCGTGTCGGCGTCGTGGCCGAGATGGATGCCCTGGGTCAGCGTGATGTGGGCACGCTCGAACGAGCCGGCGCCGGCGCAAAGAATCGCCCGCGTCGGCGCGTCTTCGGCAACCAGCGCGAGAAGGCCCGGCGTCACCGCTCCAGCCTCGAGCAGGCGCAGCATCGACTCGGGGAGGAGCTTCTCGGTCATGCGCGTCGCCGCCGTCGGCGCCAGGCAGTTGACGCGGATGTCGTGCTTGGCGCCTTCGATCGAGAGCGTCTGCATGAGGCCCACGAGCGCCATCTTGGCTGCGCCGTAGTTGGCCTGGCCGAAGTTGCCGTACAGGCCCGAAGACGACGTCGTCATCACGATCCGGCCGTAGTTCTGTGCGCGCATGATCTCCCACACCGCTTTCGTGCAGTGGACGGCGCCCATCAGGTGAACGTCGATGACGGCGCGGAAGTCGGCGAACTCCATCTTCGCGAAGCTCTTGTCGCGCAGGATGCCGGCGTTGTTGACGAGGATGTCGACGCGGCCCCATTCCTTCATCGCCGCCTCGACCATCGCCTGCACCGCGGCCGGGTCGGTGACCGACGCGCCGTTGCCCATGGCCTTGCCACCGGCGGCGCGGATCTCCTCGGCAACGACGTTGGCCGAGGTCGGCGTGCCGCCGGAGCCATCAAGCATGCCGCCGAGGTCGTTGACGACCACCGCGGCGCCGCGCGCCGCCAGGGCCAGCGCATGCTGCCGGCCGAGGCCTCCGCCTGCGCCGGTCACGATCGCCACGCGGCCGTCGAATCGAATCGCCATCTCTCGTCTCTCCCTCGTCGATGAAAAGTGCTGGCGCTCAGCGCCTCGTCGTTCCGCGCGCCGGGCCCCGCCCGCTCGCGGCCTTCCTGACCGCCGACTTGCTCGCGCGCACCGGCCGCACGGCCGAGCCCGAGCGGGCGCGCGCCTTGGCCTTCGCGGCGGCCGCCTTGACGCCCCGGTCGGCTTCCTTGAGGGCGACGATCTCGCTTGTCGCCGCCTCCGTCCGCTCGACCGCCTTGTCGCGACGAGCCCGGGGAAGCGCTGCCGCGTCCTCGCCGTCTCGGACCAGCCGGAAATCGATCTTGCGGCCGTCGAGGTCGACACGGCTCACCTGCACGCGCACGCGCGTGCCGACGACGTAGCGCAGCCCCGATCGCTCGCCGCGCAGTTCCTGGCGCACCTCGTCGAAGCGAAAGTATTCGCCGCCGAGCTCGGTGACGTGAACCAGCCCTTCGACGTAGAGACCGTCGAGCACGACGAATAGGCCGAAGCTCGTCACCGCGGTGACCGCGCCGCCGAACTCCTCGCCGAGGTGCTCGCGCATGTAGCGACACTTGAGCCAGGCCTCGACGTCGCGCGAGGCCTCGTCGGCGCGGCGCTCGTTCGCGCTGCAGTGCGCGCCGGCGATCTCCCACGCTTCGAGTTCGCCACCGGGCACGAGCGTCGGCGCGGCCACGGAACCGAGCTTCGCGTTCTTCGCCGTCTTCGCGGCCCGCGCGAGGCGGTCCTTCTTCGCTGGCGCCTCCTCGGCGAGCGCGCCGATCGGATAGCGACGGCTCTCGAGCAGCGCCTTGATGACCCGGTGCACGAGCAGGTCGGGATAGCGCCGGATCGGACTCGTGAAGTGCGTGTAGGCCTCATAGGCCAGGCCGAAGTGGCCGCTGTTCTTGCTCGTGTAGATCGCCTGCTGCATCGAGCGCAGCAGCATCTGGTGGATCTGCGCCGCGTCGGGCCGTTCCTTGGTCGCCGCCGCGATCGCCTGGAACTCGCCCGGCGTCGGATCGTCGCTGATCGAAAGACCGAGGCCGAGCGCACGCAGGTAGTTCTGCAGAAGCGTCTTCTTTTCTGGCGTCGGCCCCTCGTGAACACGATAGAGCGACGGATGCTTGGCGCGCGCGATGAAGTCGGCCGAGCAGACGTTGGCCGCGAGCATCGATTCCTCGATCAGGCGATGTGCCTCGTTGCGCGTGCGCGGAACGATCTTCTCGATCCGTCCGTTCTCGTCGCAGACGATCTGCGTCTCGGTGGTCTCGAAGTCGATCGCGCCGCGCTTGAGACGGGCCTTCAGCAGCGCGCGATACGCGTCGTGCAGATCGAGCAGGTGCGGCACGAGCGCCGTTCGGCGCGCCGCCTCGGGACCTCGGGTGTTGCCGAGGATGGCGGCGACCTCGGTATAGGTGAAGCGCGCGGCCGAGCGGATCACGGCCGGGAAGAACTGGTAGGCCTCCACCTCGCCGTCATGATTGACCAGCATGTCGCAGACCATCGCCAGTCGCTCGACCTCGGGGTTGAGCGAGCACAGGCCATTCGAGAGCTTCTCCGGCAGCATCGGGATGACGCGGCGCGGGAAGTAGACCGAGGTCGCGCGCTCGTAGGCGTCGACGTCGATCGGCGCGCCGGGTCGCACGTAATGGCTGACGTCGGCGATGGCGACGATCAGGCGCCAGCCGTTGTCGGTCTTCGACTTGCCGATCGGTGCCGCTTCGCAATACACGGCGTCGTCGAAGTCGCGTGCGTCCTCGCCGTCGATGGTCACCAGCGGCACGTCGGTGAGGTCGATCCGGCCTTTCTTGTCGGCGGCCTGAACCGAATCGGCGAGCGCCGCAGCCTGGGCGAGCGAAGCATCGGAGAAGATGTGCGGCACCTCGTACTTGCGCACCGCGATCTCGATCTCCATGCCCGGGTCGTCGATCTCGCCGAGAACCTCGGTGACGCGGCCGACCGGCTGCGAGTGCATCGACGGCGGCTCCATCAGCTCGATGGCGACGACTTGGCCGGCCTTCGCGTCGGCGATGCCGTTCTTCGGCACGATGATGTCCTGGCCGTAGCGCTTGTCTTCGGGTGCGAGCAGCCAGATGCCGCTCTCGTGGAGCAGGCGGCCGATGATCGGTGCCTTCTTGCGCTCCAGGATCTCGAGGATGCGGCCCTCGGGCCGCCCCTTCTTGTCCAGTCGAGCGATCCGGACCTTGACGCGGTCTCGGTGCAGGACGCTCTTCATCTCCTGCGGCGAGAGATAGACGTCTGGCTGGCGATCGTCGCGCACGACGAATCCGTGGCCGTCGCGGTGACCCTGGACGCTGCCTTCGACCTCGGCGAGCAGTTCGCTGCCGTCGGTGGCGGGGGTCTGATTGGTTGTTGCTTTGATGATAAAGTCCGTGGTTGCCTGAGATGCCCAGGTGGCGGAATTGGTAGACGCACTAGTTTCAGGTACTAGCGGGTAACTCCGTGGGGGTTCGAGTCCCTTCCTGGGCACCACGAGCGAATGTGATGATGGGAGAGCCCGCTTCGGCGGGCTTTTTGCATTCCGGCGCGGCCGAAAGCGGAAGTGCCTGCATCAGATGGCGAACTTCTTCGCCAGCCCCGCAGGCCGCAGGTCGTCGTATTCCTCGAAGGGCTGATGGATCCACGGGCTCGTGGGCAGCATCTCGACGTAGTAGTCGGGCGTATACGACGAAACGCCCTTGGTCCAGATCACGGCCGAGCGCAGCTCGCTGATCGATGGCATGCCGCGCAGGCGATCGACCACGGCACGCAGGGTGACGCCGGAATCCGAGAGGTCGTCGACCAGCAGCACCCGGCCGGCAAGCTCGCCGCGCGGCAGGGTGATGTACTTCGCCAGGTCGAGCCGTCCCTGGATCGTGCCGGCGTCGGCGCGATACGAGCTGGTGGCCATGATCGCGAGCGGCTTGTCGAAGACACGCGAAAGCACGTCGCCGGGCCGCATGCCGCCGCGCGCCAGGCACAGGATCTGGTCGAACGGCCATCCCGACGCATCGATCTTCAGCGCCAGGCGCTCGATCAGCATGTGGTACTCGTCCCAGGAGACGTAGAGGTGTTTGCCGTCGTCGGTGAGCATGGCGTCCTCGGCAGGATCAGGATGTGGCGGGCCGCACCGCCACCGTGGGTGCAGGCAGGAAGGGATGGCGCAGCAAAATCGTGTGGTCGCGATCGGGGCCGGTCGAGACCATGTCGATCGGGGCGCCGATGAAGCTCTCGACACGCTCGAGATAGCGGCGCGCGTTCAGCGGCAGGGCGTCCCACTGGGTCGCCCCGAACGTGCTCTCCTTCCACCCCGGGAAGCTGTCGTAGACGGGCACGCAGGCGGCGATGTCGTCGGCATCAAGGGGCAGGATGTCGATGCGCTGCGCGCGCAGCTCGTAGCCGACGCAGACCTTGATCTCGTCGAGGCCGTCGAGGACATCGAGCTTGGTGATGCAAAGGCCGGAGACGCCGTTGATGATGATCGAACGCTTCAGCGCGGCCGCATCGAGCCAGCCGCAGCGTCGCGCCCGACCGGTGACCGTGCCGCGCTCCTGTCCGACCGTCGAGAGGTGGTGCCCGATCGAGCCGGGCTCGTCGATCGCGAGCTCGGTCGGGAACGGCCCGCCGCCGACCCGAGTCGTGTACGCCTTGGTGATCCCGAGGATGTAATGCAGGAGGTCGGGCCCGACGCCCGAGCCGGCCGACGCGTTTCCGGCGACGCAGTTGCTCGAGGTGACGTACGGGTAGGTGCCGTGATCGATGTCGAGCAGCGTGCCCTGCGCGCCTTCGAACATGATGTTGGCGCCGCCGCGATTGGCGTTGTAGAGCGTGTAGCCGACATCGCCGATCATCGGGCGCAGTTCCTCGCCGGCGCGCATTGCCGCTTCGAAGATCGGCTCGAAGGCGAGCGCCTTGGCGTGCAGCAGGCCCTCGAGGGCGAAGTTGTGGAGTGCGAGCAGCTCGCGCAGCTTGGTCGCGAATCGCTCCGGATGCTTCAGGTCCTGCACACGCAGCGCCCGGCGCGCGACCTTGTCCTCGTACGACGGTCCGATGCCCTTGCCGGTGGTGCCGATCTTGCCGACTCCGCTCGACTCGCGGATCGCCTCGCGCGCGTTGTCGACGGCGACGTGGAACGGCAGGATCAGCGGACACGACTCGCTGATGAGCAGGCGCGAGCGAACGTCGAGCCCCATCGACTCGAGCCGGCCGATCTCGCCCAGCAGGTGCTGCGGATCGACGACGACGCCATTGCCGATGTAGCAGCGGACGCCGGCGCGCATGATTCCCGACGGGATCAGCTGCAGCGCCGTCTTGACGCCTTCGATGACCAGCGTGTGGCCGGCGTTGTGGCCGCCCTGGAACCGCACCACCGCCTGCGCGTGGTCGGTGAGCCAGTCGACCACCTTGCCCTTGCCCTCGTCGCCCCACTGGGTGCCGACGACGACGACGTTGCGGCCGGCGCGGGTCGGCACGGCTTGTCCTGGTTCCATGGTCATCGAGATGAGAAGTTCCGGTGAACGAGCGCGACAGTCAGCGCTCGGCGACGACCCAGCGGCCGCCTTGGTCGATCAGGCGACGCGCCGGCGCCGAGGAAGCGGCCGCACTGGCGCCGTCGAGATCGGCGACGACGACCTCGCCTCGCGTGCGCATCTCGCGCACGGTCACGCGCAACGAGGCGTCGAGGGATGTGGGTGCCCGGACCCGCGCCGGCGCAGGCGGCGCGGTCGACAGCAGGGCGAGGTCCTTCACGTCGAGCCCGAATCCGACCGCAGGACGATTGCGGCCGAAGATCGCACCGACCTCGTCGTAGCGGCCGCCACGGGCGATCGCGTCGCTTGCGCCGCGCGCGTAGACGGCGAACCGCGCGCCGCTGTAGTAGGCATAGCCGCTCGAGTCGGCGAGGTCGAAGCTCACCTCGGCGCGCGGCTGCACCTGGCGCGCGTGCGCGGCGAGGCGACGAAGGTCGGCGAGCGAATTCGCGACGAGCGGACGATCCGGGAGCACCCTCGCCGCCTCGTCGAGCACCGCCTCGTCGCCGTAGAGGTCGACGAGCGCATCGAGACCGCGCCGCGCCGCGTCGGGAAAATCCTCGCTGATGGCCCGGATCTCGGCGCCGTCCTTGGCGGCGAGTGCATCGTAGACCGCACCAAGCCGCTCGCGGTCGACCGGCACACCAGCGAGCACGGCGCGCACGAGACGCGCATCGGCCAGGTCGAGGACGATGTCGTCGATGCCCGCGCCGCCGAGGCACTCGAGCACGAGCTCGATGATCTCGAGATCGGCACCCAGCCCCTCGTGGCCGTAGATCTCGGCGCCGAACTGCAGGGGCTCGCGCGTCGCGCCGCTGCCGGTGGGCCGGGCGTGCAGCACCGGGCCGCAGTAGCACAGACGCACGACGCCGCTGCGGTTGAGCATGTGCGCATCGATGCGTGCCGCCTGCGGCGTGCTGTCGGCGCGCAGGCCGAGCGTGCGGCCGCTCAGCTGGTCGACAAGCTTGAAGGTCTGCAGGTCGAGAGCGTGTCCGGTGCCGGTGAGCAGGGACTCGATGTGCTCGAGCATCGGCGGAATCACGAGCTCGAAGCCGAAGCCGGCTGCGGTGTCGAGGAGTCCGCGCCGCAGCGCCTCGATGTGACGGGCCCGCGCCGGAAGGACATCGGCAACGTGCTCCGGCAAGAGCCAGGCAGAGGCCATACAAGAACGATGCTTGTTAAAAACCAGATTGTACGGGTCGGGCCGGATCGGCCGGGCGAGTGTCAGAGCCAGAACGCGGCCAGCATCGCCAGCCCCGCCAGAACGCTCACCAGCCCGAGAAAGCGGATCTGGCCATCGCTCATCTGCAGGGCGCGTTCGAAGATCCGGCGCCAGGAAAGCGGGCTGACGAAGGGCAGCAGGCCCTCGGCGACAAGCATCAGCGCGACCGCGCTGAGGGCGACGTCCCAGAACCCGACTCCTGCCAACGGCCTACTTCTTCGGCGCGGGTGCCGCCGTTGCGCCCGGACCGCGCATCGCCTTGAAGAAGTCGCTGCTCGGATCGAGGATCATCAGGTCGGACTTGCTTCGGAAAGTCGCCCGATACGCATCGAGGCTGCGATAGAACTGCGCGAACTGCGGGTCCTTTCCGAACGCGTCGGCGAAGATCGACGACGCCTTGGCGTCGCCCTCGCCCTTGACCTTCTGGGCGTCGCGATAAGCCTCCGCGACGATGACATCTCGCTGCCTGTCGGCGTCGGCGCGGATCTTCTCGCCCTCGGCGGCGCCGGTGGCGCGCAGCTGGTTGGCGACTTGCTTGCGCTCCGAGGCCATGCGGCTGTAGATCGAATCGGTGATGTTGCTGACGAAGTCGACGCGCTTGATCCGCACATCGAGGATCTCGATGCCGAAGGACTTGGCGTCGTCGATCAGCCGCTTCTGCACGTCCTGCATGACCTTGTCGCGGGCGCTCGACAGCACCTCGCCGACGGTGCGCTTCGTCACCTCCTCGTTGAAGGCCGCGTGCACGATGGGCGACAGGCGCGCTTCCAGGTTCCTCATGTCGGTGCCGTTGTTGCGGATGAACTGGCGCGGGTCGGTGACCCGCCATTTCACGAGCCAGTCGATGACCAGGCTCTTCTTCTCGGCCGTGAAGATCGGTCGGTTTTCGGGGCTGTCGAGCGTCTGGATCCGGCGGTCGAGGAAGACGACGTTCTGGATCGGCGGCGGCAGCTTCCACTTCAGGCCGGGCTCGGGGATCACTTCCTTGATCTGGCCGAACTCGTAGACGACCGCGACCTGGCGCTGGTCGACGATGAAGACCGTCGACGACACGATCACCAGCACCAGGAGGATTCCGCCGACCAGCCATCCGATTCGGTTCATCGCGCGCTCCCGTTCACCGACCATCGCGGTCGCGACCGCGCTGGTTGTCACGCGATCGGACGTCGACCGTGCCTGTCGCAGGCGGCGTATCGACCGCGGCAGGCGCGGCCGGCGCCGATCCGGTGGGCGCCGCCGTTGCGGCCGCGGCCTGTTGCAGCAACCGGTCGAGCGGCAACTGGAGGAGGCTGGAGTTGTTGCGTGCGTCGATCATGACCTTGGTGATGTTCGAGTAGACCTCGCGCATGGTGTCGATGTAGAGCCGGTCACGGGTGACCTGCGGCGCCTTCTGATACTCGGCGAGCTGCCGCGTGAAGCGGGAGGCGTCGCCCTCGGCCTGCGCGACGACGCGCGACTTGTAGCCCTCCGACTCCTCGCGCAGTCGCGCCGCCGTGCCTTGCGCCTTCGGAATCTCCGAGCTGGCGTAGGCCTGCCCTTCCTTCTTGAGGCGGTCGCCGTCCTGCCCGGCCTTCAACGTGTCCTCGAACGCCGCCTGCACCTGCTCGGGCGGCTGCACGCTCTGGACATTGACGTTGACGACGAGGATGCCCGTGTTGAGCCGGTCGAGCTGCGCCTGGATCGACTTGACGAGCTCGAAGGCGATGGCATCGCGCTGCTCGTAGAGCACGGAGTCGATCTTGCTCTTGCCGACGATCTCTCTCACGGCCGATTCGGCAGCGAGGGTCACGGCGGCCTCCGGATCGCGGTTCTCGAACAGGAACGCGCGCGCATCCTTCAGCCGGTATTGCACCGTGAAGCGGATGTCGACGATGTTTTCGTCCTGGGTCAGCATCGACGAGTCCTTCAGCCCCGTCGCCTGCGACACCGTGTTTCGGCCGACCTCGGTCGAGCGCAGCTGCGTGACGTTGACGGTCTCGTGGGCCTGGAAGGGATAAGGCAAGCGCCACTGGATGCCGGCGTCGACGGTGTGGCTGTAGCGGCCGAACGAAGTCACGACGGCGCGCTGGCCTTCCTGAACGATGAACACGCCGCTGCCGAGCCAGATCACCACGATCACGCCGCCGATCAGCGCGGCCCCGACGCCGGCGCTCTTCAGGCTCGGCTGGAAGTTCGGGCCACCGCCTCCCGGGTCGCCAGTGCCGTTGCCGCGGCGCGAGCCCTTGCCGCCGAACAGGCCGCTCAGCTTGCGGTTGAAGTCGCGCCAGAGCTCGTCGAGGTCGGGGGGTCCTTCGTTGCGGCCGTTTTCAAGCACGGTCGCCCCCGCCGGGCCCGACGCCGCGTGCCACCCGGTCAGGCGCTGCAACAGCGCGGCCAGCCAGTCGCGAGCGGCAAGGCCAACAGCGCTCCAACGATCGGGTCGGCGCGATTCGTCCGGCGGAAAGTGCAGCGTCATGAAGAAATGGCGTGGTTGGCGAAGGTCGGTGATCGGACGGAAGGGAAAACTCAGGCGTGCGAATGATAGGTGCCCGTGCGCGCGAGGTCGTCGCGATCGGCACCTTCGTCATCCGGACCTGCCTCGACGTCTGAATCATCTGAGGACGCACCGTCCGCGTTCAAGTCGTGCCCCGTCGGGTCGGTCGCGTTCCCGGCGATCCGGGCGCGAAGAAGATCGAGCCCTTCACCGGTCTGCGCGCTGACGAAGACTCGCGCCACCCGCTCGCCCGAGGGCAACTCGAACGCATCGACCAGTTCGCGCGGCCGCTCGGTCTCGTCCATGCGATCGATCTTGTTGAAAACGACGATCTGGGGCACGTCGCCGGCGCCGATCTCGGCCAGGACGCGCTGCACTTCCGAGATCTGCCCCTGCAACTCGGGGCTCGCACCGTCGACAACATGCAGCAGGAGGTCGGCGTCGGCCGCTTCCTGGAGCGTCGCCCGGAAGGCCTCGATCAGCGTGTGGGGGAGATCGCGAATGAAGCCGACCGTGTCGGAGAGCGCGACCGAGCGAGTGACGCCCTCGAGATGAAGCTGGCGCGTCGTCGTGTCGAGCGTCGCGAACAGCTGGTCGGCGGCGTACGCCTGGGCGTTCACGAGCGCATTGAAGAGTGTCGACTTGCCGGCGTTGGTGTAGCCCACGAGCGAGACGCGGAAGGTGGCGTTGCGCTCGCGCGCGCGCCGCTGCGTGCTGCGCTGGCGCTTGACCTTCTCGAGCTGCTTCTTGATGCTCTTGATGCGCTCGCCGATCATGCGCCGGTCGAGCTCGATCTGCGCCTCGCCCGGACCGCCGCGGTTGCCGATGCCGCCGCGCTGGCGCTCGAGGTGGCTCCAGCGCCGCACCAGTCGGGTCGACAGGTACTGGAGGCGCGCGAGCTCCACCTGGAGCTTGCCCTCGTG
>JBDTJD010000040.1:0-6226 GCA_039935975.1 Caldimonas sp. | reverse complement strand
GCGCCCGAGAACGCGAGGGCCGTATGGGGCCATGCCACGAGGCCTGTGGCCACCAGAACGACGATGGAAGCTGTATTGACGACGGCGGCGAGCAGATTCTTGAGCGCATTGTTCGCATGAGGGTCCGTGACGCCGAGCATCTGCAGTCCGGCCATCACCATCACGCCCAGCCCGGCGCCGAAGAACCCGCCATACAGCGCGAAGAGCAACTCGAGAAATCGTGTCGGCAGCTTCGGTCGAGAGAAGTCCGCGGAGACTGCACGTTCTCTGAGCCAGCGGTTGATCTTCCCGCCTAACGCAAACAACAACGTGGCGAGCAAGATCAAGGGAGGAATCAGCTTGGAGAAAGCTTGATTCCCGACGGTGGCGAGCAGGATGGCTCCCGCGGCACCGCCGACGAGCGCAACAGCGATGGATCCGCGGATCGTGTGGGAGT
Source organism: Caldimonas sp. (assembly GCA_039935975.1). Classification (GTDB taxonomy): domain Bacteria; phylum Pseudomonadota; class Gammaproteobacteria; order Burkholderiales; family Burkholderiaceae_C; genus Schlegelella_A. The sequence continues at coordinate 5,790 of JBDTJD010000040.1, read as the reverse complement.
AACCGGCCAGCTCCTTGCGGTAGCCCACGAGTGCCAGCACATGCCCCGGCCAGACCGCAAGGGAGTTGGAGGCATTCGCAATCACCGGAGGAAGACCCGAAGCCAGCAACGCGGGGAAAGTGAAGAACGTTCCACCGCCGGCCACGGCATTGCTGACACCGGCAATGATCCCTGTCAAAAAGAGTATGACGCCGTAGGTGAAGGTGAGCTCAGGCATGGTCCGCCGCAGTTGATGACTGACTCTCGACATAGGAGTCCACCATGATCATGCGATGCACGGCAACGTGAAGCTCAGCTTTCGGGTGATTATTAGGGAGTCTGCTTTTGGCCGAGAAGAGCCTTCGAGGTCTGAGCCGCATTGCTATCGTTCGAGATCGGCCTGAGTCCACCGATCGCTTCCGATCGGCGTGACCTTCGCGAGCCGACCCGATACGGTCGACCGCCGCGAGCGATACGTTTATCCAAAGCGGACGCTGCAGTGCAGTGCGTTCGCATCTCCCGGCAAGGAAGGCGCCTATAAGCGCGCCGGCAAGCCCCATGTGATCCTCGGCCGACAGGTGCGTCGGGGCGGGATACATTCACGGAATGCGCCCTTGCCTCTTTCCGCCGGATCGTCGGGAGTCAGGCAGTGCGCAAGAATCTGGCGCTGGCGCGTTCGCCGCAACCGGAGCGCACGATCCATGAAGAAGCCGACCCGCCCTTCCGCCAAGCGGACCGCCGTCAAGCGCACGAAGAAATCGGTTGGCGGCGCACCGGCCACTCCCCGCCGATCACGCTCAAAGGCGGCTGAAATCAAGAACACTGCCATCGCGACTGAACTCGCGCCCGCCGTAGCGATTGCCGTGCTTGAGAAGTCAGAGCAAGCGCCGGGCAAACCGCCGGCGGCGCTGGAGGTCTTGGCCGCCGGCGCTTCTCGATCGGAAGTTGATGGGAACGTGCGCGTGCAACTCATCTTCGAAGGCGGAGCGATCCTCCCTGTAGAGATGAGTGCGGCTGCCGGGGCCGCACTATCGGCGGGGCTTTCCAGCGAACTTCCAGCGGCGAAGAAGTCGAGATCGCGGCGCTGATCGAGCATTCGCCCCCGGCCGCGGTTGACAGAACAGCGGCCGAAAGGTCAGGCCAGAGGATTGCCCGTAAAGCTGCCCGTCGCCAGCGTCGGGCACTGGCCGAGAGCCGACTCCCGCCCGCCGTCGCTCACCAGTCCTCCTTCACCGCCAGCACGCTCTGCCTGCCGACCGCCCGCCGCGCCGACATATAAGCAGTGACCGTTCCAGCGACGACGACCGCGGCAAACAGCGCTCCGAGGCGCAGCCAGGGCAGCAGCAGTTCCATGGTCCAGTGAAAGCTCTGCGGGTTCACGACCTTCACGAGGACGACGCTCACCGCCAGGCCGAGTGCGAGACCGAGCGCGGCGCCGACCGTCGTCCAGAGCAAGCCTTCGCCGGCCACGACGGCGAGGATCTGCGCGCGCGTCAGGCCAAGGTGGACGAGCAGGCCGAACTCCTTGCGGCGCGCCAGCACCTGCGCCGAGAAGCTCGCCGCGACGCCGAACAGGCCGATCGCGATGGCTACCGCCTGCAGCCAGTACGTGACGGCGAAGCTGCGGTCGAAGATGCGCAGCGATGCGGCGCGGATCTCGCGCGGCGCGGCGAACTCGATGAGCGCCGCGTCATAGCCCGAGGCCGCCGCGAGCACGCGCACCTCGCGCTCGACCGCCGACGTCGCCGCGCTCGGCGCGAGCCAGAGCGCGATGTCGTTGATCCGCGCGTCGCCGCTGATGCGGCGCCAGTCGCGAGCGTCGACGACGACCGCGCCGAACTGGCGCGCGTAGTCGCGCCAGACGCCGCGCACGAAGACGTCAAAACGGCGCCCGTCGGGCAGCGGCAGCGAGAGCGTCGAGCCGGGTGCCGCACCGTAAAGCGCGACCACGGCCTCGCTGACGTAGGCGGCGATCGCGCCCTGCGGCATGTCGACGAGGTCGCCGGCGAGCGGCAGGCTGGTTGCCGGATCGCCGACCGTGCGCGCGATGAGCGAGACCGGCGGCCGCGTCGGATCGAGCGTGATCGCGACGACGCGCTGCGCCTCGGCGCGGTCGACGCCGGCGATGCCCAGCGCGCGCGAGGGCAGGTCGCTCGGCAACGTGGCGACGTCGCCGCCGGCCGGGCCGCTCGCCGCGCGCAGGTAGAGGTCGGCGGGCAGCACGACGTCGAGCCAGCGCGTCACGGCGTCGCGAAAGCTCGCGACCATCACCGTCAGCGCGACCGAAAGGGCCAGGCTCGCGACGACGCCGGCGACGGCGATCGTGGCGCTCGCGCGCTCGTGGCGCGCTCGTTCGACCGCCAGGAGCGGCAGCGCATGGCGCGGCTCGGCGACCGTCGAAAGGATCGCACCGACGCCGCCCGGCACGCAGGCGATGCCGCCGACGAGCAGGCAGGCGACCGAGAGGTAGGCCGCGAGCGGCACGCCGCGGATCGGCGGCATCAAAGCAAAGGCGACTCCGAGCACGAGCACGGCGACGCCGATCCCGAGCGAATGCCGCTCCGGCGAAGACACCGCGAGTCCCTTGAGCGCCTGCGCCGGCGCGATCCGTTGGGCGCTGCGTGCCGGCAGCCAGCCGCCGACGAGCGCGGCGACGATGCCCAGCGCACCGTAGAGCGCCGCACCGGCGAGGTCGAGGCGCAACGCGGGCCGGACGCCGGGAAAGTAGCCGCCGCCGAGGTCGCCGCCGAAGAGGCGCAGCGCGGTCGCGGCGAGTGCGGTGCCGAGCGCGAGGCCGAGGAGCGCGCCGACGGTGCCGAGCAGCGCCGATTCGGCGAGAACGAGGCCGAGCCTCTGTCGCGCCGAGAGGCCCAGGACGGCGAGCAGCGCGAACTGCTGCTGGCGCTGCGCGACCGCGAGCGCGAGGATCGAGAAGACGAGAAAGGCGCCGGTGAACATCGCCACGAGCGACAGCACGGTGAGATTGACGCGGTAGGCGCGCGACACGTTCGAGACCCGCTCGCCCGCCTCGTCGCTTGCCGCGACGCGCACCCCTTCGGGCAGGCGCAGCGACGCAAGCGTGGCGGCGCGGTCGGCGCCCGGCGCGAGCCGGACCTCGATGCGGTTCAGCCGGCCGGTGCGGTCGAACGCCTGCTGCGCGCCGGCGATGTCGATCACGGCGAGCGGCGGCCCACCCGCGGCGACGCTGCCGGCGACTCTGGCCTTGATGCGACCCGAGGCGGTCTGGATCTCGATCGTCGTTTCGCCCTTCGACGAGAGGCGCTGCGCCGCCGCGGCGTTGAGAAAGACGGCGTCCGGATCGATCGCGGCGAATCGATCGGCGCCGTCGCGCGGCCGCGCCAGCAGGCCGGGTGCGATGGCCGCGACAACGAACGCGTCGACGCCGACGACGCGCAATGGCACACGCGCGCCGGCCGCATCGAAGGCGTAGGTGTCGGCCTCGACGACCGGGCTCGCGAGCGCGACGCCCGGCGCGGCGGCGACCTCGGCGTAGAACGATTCGTCGAAGCCGGCGCGGGGGCCGACCAGATCGATGTCGGCTTCACCGTTGACGGCGCGCACCGCCGCCCCGAACTCGGCGAGCGCCGACGCGTTGATGAGGTGAACCGAGAAGGCGAGCGCCACGCCGAGCATGACGGCAACGAGCGCGGCGACGTTGCGCCACGGATGGTGGCGCAGCTCCGGCCACGACAGGCGACGCAACAGCTCGATCACGAGACTTCGCTCACCCGCGCTCGATCACGCGATGCCGGTGGGTGTCAGCGTCACGGCGCGGTCGGCACGCGCAGCGGCGGCGCGCGAGTGCGTCGCGAGCAGGCACGCCGCGCCGTGCTCCCGGACCTGCTCGGCAAGCAAGGAGAGGATGCGGTCGGCCGTGACCGGATCGAGGTTGCCGGTCGGCTCGTCGGCGAGGATCAGCTGCGGGCGATGGACGAGGGCGCGCGCGATCGCGACACGCTGGAGCTGTCCGCCCGAGAGCGTCTGCGGCAGTCGATGCTCGAATCCGGCCAGGCCGACGGCCTCGAGCATCGCCGTCACGCGCACCGGGTCGGCCGCGTGCTGCAGCAGGAGCGGCAGGCCGACGTTGGCGCCGACGCTCAGGTGCGGCAGGACGTGAAAGGCCTGGAACACGAAGCCGAGGTGGTGGCGCCTGAACACCGCCTGCTCGGGTTCGGCGAGCGCATGGATGTCGGTGCCGGCGATGCGCACGCGACCGCCGTCGATGCTGTCGAGGCCGGCGGCACAGTTGAGCAGCGTCGACTTTCCGACGCCCGACTCGCCGACGATGGCGACGAACTCGCCCGCCACGAGCACGAGGTCGACATCGGCGAAGACGGTGCTCGTACCGAAGCGTTTGGCGAGACCTTCGATCGCGAGAACGGGCTCGGGGGGAACGGACTCAGCCAAGCCGACCCTCCGCGAACCAGCGCTCGGCGATGGCGACGACCCGCGCGCTCGCTTCGGGCTCGTCGCAGGCGACCCGCTCGCGCCACGGCAGCCCGCGCAGCCACGTGAGCTGCCGCTTGGCGAGCTGGCGCGTCGCCGCCGTTGACGTCGAGGCGAGCGCGTCGAGGCGATCGTCGTCCAGCGCGGCCCAGGCCTGGCGATAGCCGACGGCACGCATCGACGGCAGGTCGGCGTGCAGGTCGTCGCGCGCGCGCAGAGCGCGTACCTCGTCGACGAAGCCGGCCTCGAGCATCGCCGCGAAGCGGTCGGCGATGCGCGCGTGCAGCCAGCCGCGCTCGGTCGGCTCGAGCGCGATCAGCGGCGGCGTGCGGCCCGCGGCGGCGGTGTGCCAGTGGGAGAGCGGCCGGCCGGTGAGGCCATGGACCTCGAGCGCGCGCTGGATGCGCTGGCCGTCGCGCGGCGCCAGCCGTGCGGCGCTCTCCGGATCGACCGCGGCGAGCTCGCGGTGCAGCGCCGGCCAGCCCTCGCGCGCGGCGCGCTCGTCGAGCTCGGCGCGGATCGTCGGGTCGGCGCCGGGGAGCTCGTCCAGGCCGTCGAAGAGCGCCTTGAAGTACAGCATCGTGCCGCCGACGAGAAGCGGCAGTGCACCACGGCTGCGGATCGCGGCGATCGCCTCGCTCGCGTCGGCGACGAATCGTGCGGCCGAGTAGCGTTCGGCCGGATCGGCGATGTCGACGAGGTGATGCGGCACCGCGTCGCGATCCGCGTGCGAGGGCTTGGCCGTGCCGATGTCCATGCCGCGGTAGACGATCGCCGAGTCGACGCTGACGATCTCGACCGGCCGGCGTGGGGCGAACGCAGCCGCGATCGCAAGGGCCGCTGCGCTCTTGCCCGACGCGGTCGGACCGGCGAGGCACAGGCAGGTGTCGATCTCGACGCCGAGCGCGGAGCGGACCATCGTGCCGTGCGCGGCTCAGGCAAGACAGGGGGGGAGTGAGACGAGGCTGCGGGGCATCGGGTAGTCTCGCGACTCCTTTGAAGGAGACACCATGAACATGACCCTGGCCATCGGCCCGCTCGTCGCCCTGATCGCCGGCATCCTGATCCTCGTCGTGCCGCGCATGCTCAATTTCATCGTCGCGATCTATCTGATCGTGATCGGACTGCTGGGCCTGTTCGGGGGCCACTTGAACCTGCACTGACGGGCATTGGCACGTCGGCGAGGAACCGCTCGTCGAGGCGCAGGTAGCGCCAGTTGCCGGTCGGCAGGTTGCCGAGCGCGACGGCGCCGATGCGTACGCGCTTCAGGCCCAGCACCTGCAGGCCGACGGCCTCGCACATGCGCCGGATCTGGCGCTTCTTGCCTTCCTTCAGGACGAAGCG
>JBDTJD010000039.1:0-4503 GCA_039935975.1 Caldimonas sp. | reverse complement strand
CTCGAGACCCAGTCGTAGACCGCGCTGCCGTCGCTGGCCTCCAGCCGCTTGCCCGGCCGCCCGAAGCGGTCGAAGAACTCGCCCGCGGGCATGCCGATCGCGCGCCGGTTGATCACCGTCGTCGCCTCTTCGTTGTGCTTCAGAAGTTCGCAGCCTGCGACGGCGGCAAGGCCAGCGACGGCGAGCGTGGCGCACGCGGTGCGCCCGAGCAGGGCAATGGAATGGGGCACGCGACGGATCTCCTCGAGCGGCGATGATGCCTGTTCCTGGCGCCCCACCGGGCGCCAAGGGTCGAGACGCGCCGGTTTGCTGCCGGCGGGCCTATGCTGTCGCGCCATGGGCGAGTTCATACCTTCCGCGCCGCGACGGATCACGGTCGTGGTGATGGGCGTCTCGGGCTCCGGCAAGTCGACGGTCGGCGCCGGCATCGCCGACGCGCTCGGCCTCGACTTCGTCGACGGCGACAGCCTGCACGCGCCCGCGAGCGTCGCGCGCATGGCCGCCGGCCATGCGCTGCGCGACCAGGACCGCTGGCCGTGGCTGGACCGGATCGGCGCACGCCTGGCCGATGCGGACACGGCGCCGCTCGGCCTGGTGATCGCCTGCTCGGCACTGAAGCGCAGCTATCGCGATCGCATCCGCGCCGCGGCGCCGGACGTGCGCTTCGTCTTCCTCGACGGCTCGCCCGAGCTCATCGCGGCGCGCATGGCCGGCCGCTTCGGCCACTACATGCCGCCGGCCCTGCTCGCGAGCCAGCTGCAGACGCTCGAGCCGCCGCGGGCGGACGAGGCCGATGCGCTGCGTTTCGACATCGCGCTGCCGGCGCCTGAGATCGTGCGGCGCGCGACCGCCGAACTGACGGGATCGTCTTCTTGAAGGCGGCCGGCAAGACCTCGCGCGCGAAGACGGGCGACAAGAGGGTCGAGAAGCCCGCCACGTTGCTCGAGCGATATCACGAGAAGCGCGACTTCGCCGTCACGCCTGAACCCGCGGGTGCGGGTGCGGGTCCAGGTGCGACGGCGAAGGCGAACGGAAAGACGGCGCGTCCGGCGCCGGCGCTCTCGTTCGTGATCCAGAAGCACTGGGCGAGCCGCCTGCACTACGACTTTCGGCTCGAGCTCGACGGCGTGCTCGTGAGCTGGGCCGTGCCCAAGGGTCCGTCGTTCGACCCGAAGAAGATGCAGATGGCGATCCACGTCGAGGACCATCCGCTCGACTACGCGTCGTTCGAAGGCACGATCCCGAAGAAGCAGTACGGCGCCGGCACGGTGATCGTCTGGGATCGCGGCACCTGGGAGCCGGTCGGCGACGCGCGCGACGGGCTGAGCGCCGGCAAGCTCGTCTTCCGCCTCCACGGCGAGAAGCTCGCGGGCCTCTGGGAGCTGGTGCGTATCGCCAAGCCCGGCGACCGGCAAGACCCGTGGATGCTTTTCAAGAAGAAGGACGAATGGGCGCAGCCGCTCGCCGAGTACGACGTGATCGCGGCGCTCCCCGACAGCGTCGTCGCCCGGCCTCTCGGGCCGGTCGAGGCGCGCGAGCCACCCAAGGGGCCGGCCGCGACGACGAAAAGGGGCGCGAGCGGATTCACGGATCGCGATGCGCTCGTGCCCGATCTGGGCGCCGCCGTGAAGGCGCCGTTGCCGGCCAGGCTCGAGCCGCAGCTGGCGACCCTCGTCACGTCCGCGCCGCCGGGCGAGTGGATCGTCGAGACCAAGTTCGACGGCTATCGACTGATGGCGCGCATCGAGGGCGGCGAGGCGAAGCTGGTCACCCGCGGGGGCCACGACTGGACCGCGAAGATGAAGGCGCTCGCCGCCGACATCGAAGCGCTCGGCATCGACTCGGCGTGGATCGACGGCGAGATCGTCGTGATGGGCAAGGACGGCGTGCCCGACTTCAACCTGCTGCAAAACGCGATGGACTCGGCGCGGGGCGACGACATCGACTACTTCGCCTTCGACCTGCCGTTCCATGCCGGACGAGACTTGCGCAAGGTGGCGCTGGCGTCGCGACGAGGATTGCTCGCCTCGCTGATCGCGGCGGCTCCGGCCGGGCGCGTGCGTCTCAGCCAGAGCTTCGCCGCAACGCCGGCGCAGATGCTCGAGGCGGCGTGCGCGATGCAGCTCGAGGGAATCATCGTCAAGCGCCCGGATGCGCCCTACGTCTCCTCGCGCAGCGACACCTGGCTCAAGCTCAAGTGCTCGCAGCGCCAGGAGTTCGTGATCTGCGGCTTCACCGACCGCGCCAACGCCGCGGCCGAGGTCGGTGCGCTCCTGCTCGGCACCTACCAGAACGGCGTGCTCACCTATGCGGGCAACGTGGGCACGGGCTGGAACGCACGCGCCGGCCACGATCTTCACCGCCAGCTCGTGAAGCTCGAGGCCGACGAGCCGCTCTTCGACGCGGCCACGCTCAAGCCCGGACGCTGGTCGCGCCGAGCGGCCGGCGGCGAACGATGGGTCGAGCCCGTTCTCGTCGCCGAAGTGGCGTTTCGCGAATGGACCCCCGACGGGCACGTTCGCCATGCCGTCTACCAGGGGCTGCGCCTCGATCGCCCGGCGAAGGAGGTGACCCGCGAGATCGCGCAGGAGACCGCGATCGTGCCGGCCGCACCCGCAGCGAACGGCGCGAAGAACGCCGTTCGCAGCATCACGGTCACGAACCCCGATCGCGTCGTCGATCCCACGACCGGTCTGACCAAGGTCGCGCTCGTGCGCTACTACGAAAGCATTGCCGAGCGCATCCTCCCGCACCTGGCCGACCGGCCCGTGTCGCTCGTGCGCGCACCCGAAGGCATCACCGGCGAGCTCTTCTTCCAGAAGCATCCCGAGACGCGCATGCCCGGACTGCGCGTGCTCGATGCGAAGCTCTGGCCCGGTCATTCGGCGCTGCTCTCGGTCGACAGCGCCGACGCGCTCGTCTCCGCAGCGCAGATGAACACGATCGAGTTTCACACCTGGAACTCGACGGCGAAGAAGATCGACCAGCCCGACCGCGTCGTCTTCGACCTCGACCCGGGCGAGGGCGTGACCTGGGCGCACGTGCAGGAAGCGGCGCTTCTCACGCGGGCGATGCTCACCGAGCTCGGCCTCGAGAGCTGGCTGAAGACGAGCGGCGGCAAGGGCCTGCACGTCGTTGCCCCGATCGTGCCGAAGCTTCCCTACGACGTCGTCAAGGCGTTCTCGCAGAAGGTGGTCGTCCACCTCGCGAAGACGATTCCCCAGCGCTTCGTCGCCAAGAGCGGCGGCTCGAACCGGGTCGGGCGGATCTTCGTCGATTACCTTCGCAACGGTCACGGCCAGACGACGGCAGCGGCCTTCTCGGCGCGCTCGCGGCCCGGTCTCGGCGTGTCGATGCCGGTCTCGTGGGATCAGCTCATGGCCTTGAAGGGCGGCGCGCAGTGGTCGATCGCGACGGCGCGCGAGTACCTGAGCTTCGAGGCCGTTGATCCGTGGGCGGCGTACTGGACGAAACGACAGACGCTCGCCGTGGGCATGAAGAAGTTGGCCTGACGAGCGCGCCGAGCGCGGCTTTGGCGCAACGGTGGGCGTGACAAGGGCTTGCGCCAGACCGTATGCTCCCCGTCCCGCCGCGCAGGGCACGCCCCGAAGCGGCGACACCAGGATTTCTCATGGCAGCTCGCTCGATCGCTTCGCTCTCGTTGTCGTTCGGTCTCGTCTCGATCCCGGTCAAGCTCTACTCGGCGACCGAAAGCTCGGCGTCGGTCCGCTTCAACATGCTCGACAAGGATGGCGCGCGCCTCAAGCAGCAGTACGTGTCCGAGAAGGACCAGCACGTCGTCGAGCGCGCCGAGATGGTTAAGGGCTACGAGTTCGAGAAGGACCGCTTCGTCGTCTTCCAGCCCGACGAGCTGAAGGCGCTGCAGGAAAGCCCCAGCCACACCATCGACATCGTCGCCTTCATTCCCGAGAAGGCGGTCGATCCGATCTTCTACGACAAGGCCTATTTCCTCGCTCCCGACAAGCGCGGCGCCAAGCCGTACAACCTCCTCATGGAAGCGATGCGCCAGAGCGGCCGGGTCGCGCTCGCCAAGTGGGCGTGGAAAGCCAAGCAGTACGTCGTCCAGGTTCGCCCGGCCGAAGACGGCCTGGTGCTGCAGCAGCTGCTGTACGCCGACGAGGTGCGCTCGATGAAGGAGCTCGACATCGAGAAGGTGCAGGTCTCGGCGGCCGAGCTGAAGCTCGCCATGCAGTTGATCGACCAGATCAGCGAGGACACCTACGACCCGACGATGTTCGAGGACGAGGAGAAGAAGCGCATCCTCTCCGCCATCGACGAGAAGATCGCCGGCAAGCACATCGTTGCCAACGAGCCGCACGAGACCGAGTCGAGCGGCGGCGGCCAGGTGATCGACCTGGTCGAAGCGCTGCGCGCCAGCCTCGGCGCCCGCGCCGGCGCGAAGGCCAAGGCGGCGCCGGTGAAGTCGGCCGCCGCCGCTGCGCCGCCCGCCGAGGGGTCGAAGGAGAGGAAGGGCGTGAAGCG
>JBDTJD010000038.1:0-4776 GCA_039935975.1 Caldimonas sp. | reverse complement strand
TCGTGTTCAGCTTCACGGGCTTTTCCACCCGCGCCGAGGAGCACAAGGACGGCTTCGGCATCGCCTTCTTCGAGGGCAAGGGCGTGCGCCTCTTCGTCGACTCCCACAGCGCGCGCGAGTCGCCGGTGGCGGAAATGGTGCGCCGCTACCCGATCAAGAGCGAGAACATCGTCTCCCACATCAGGAAGGCGACCCAGGGGCCGGTCGCGCTCGAGAACACCCATCCGTTCGTGCGCGAACTCTGGGGCCGCTACTGGGTGTTCGCCCACAACGGCGACCTGAAGGCATTCGCGCCGCGCCTGCACGGCGCGTTCCGACCGGTCGGCACGACCGACAGCGAGCGCGCTTTCTGCTGGCTGATGCAGGAGCTCGCGAAAGCGCACGCCGCCGTGCCGCCGATCGACGAGCTGACGGCCACGCTCGCCGAGCTGATGCCGCAGGTCGCGGCGCACGGCGTCTTCAACGCCATGCTCGGCAACGGTCAGGCGCTCTGGGCGCACTGCTCGACGAACCTGCACCACATCGTGCGCCAGCATCCGTTCGCGCGCGCCTCGCTGCAGGACGAGGACGTCACCGTCGACTTCGCGCGCGAGACCTCGCCGCGCGATCGCGTCGCCGTCGTCGTCACCGAGCCGCTGACGAAGGACGAGCAGTGGCACGCCTTCGCGCCGGGCGAGATCCGGGTCTTCGTCGACGGCGCGCCGCGCGCCGGCTGAGCCCGGCGGGGCGCGGCGCGCGAGCGCCCACAATCCGCCCCGGACCCACAGCCCGGTGACGCCGCCGCCCATGACCCATCCCGCCGCCCCGATCCCGCGCTTCGACACCTTCTACAAGCACGACGAGCTCACCCGGCTGCTGTTCGAGTACGCGCAGGCGTTTCCGACGCTGGCCGCGATCCGCTCGATCGGCAAGAGCTACGAGGGCCGCGACATCTGGGTCGCGACGATCACCAACGTCGCCACCGGCGCGGCCGAGGACAAGCCGGCCTTCTGGGCCGACGGCAACATCCACGCCGCCGAGCTCACGGCCTCGACGGCGGTGCTCTACTTCCTCCACGAGCTGCTCACCAAGCACGGCCGCGACGCCGACATCACGCAGCTGCTCGACACGCGCACGATCTACCTCTGCCCGCGCCTGAACCCCGACGGCGCCGAGCTGGCACTCGCCGACACGCCGCGCCACATCCGCTCGTCGACGCGCCGCTATCCGTTCGACGAGGACCCGGTCGACGGCCTCACCGCCGAGGACATCGACGGCGACGGCCGCATCCTCTTCATGCGCGTGCCCGATCCGAACGGCACCTGGAAGAAGTGCGAGCAGGATCCGCGTCTCATGGTGGCGCGCCAGCCGGGCGAATTCGCCGGCGAGTTCTACCGCCTCATGCCCGAGGGCCTGATCCGAAACTTCGACGGGCTCACCATCCAGCTGAACGCCGACGTCGAGGGGCTCGACCTGAACCGCAACTTTCCCTCGGGCTGGCGCCAGGAGCACGAGCAGGTCGGCGCGGGCGACTACCCGACCAGCGAGCCCGAGGTGAAGGCGATGGTCGACTTCATCGTCGGCCACCCCAACATCGGCGCCGCGATCAGCTATCACACGCACAGCGGCGTGATCCTGAGGCCGATGGGCACGGAGAGCGACGACGACATGATCCCGGAGGACCTGTGGTCGATCAAGCGCTTCAGCGAGATCGGCGCGAAGCTCACCGGCTACCCCGCGATCAGCATCTGGCACGACTTCAAGTACCACCCGAAGGACGTCATCAGCGGCACGCAGGACTGGGTCTACGAGCACCTCGGCGCGCTCTTCTGGGTCGTCGAGATCTGGGCGCCCAACGTCGAGGCCGGCATCACCGACTACAAATGGATCGACTGGTACCGCGAGCACCCGGTCGAGGACGATCTCAAGCTGATCAAGTGGAGCGACGAGCAGTGCGGCGGCCAGGCGCATGTCGACTGGAAGCCGTTCATGCACCCGCAGCTCGGCGCGGTCGAGATCGGCGGCTGGGACAAGATGAACTACTGGCGCAACCCGCCGCCGCAGCTGCGTGAGCGCGAGGCGGCGCGCTTCCCGAAGTGGATGACGACGATCGCGCTCTCGCTGCCCCGGCTCGAGCTGCTGCGCACGGAGGTTCGCGCCCTCGGCCCCGACACCTGGCGCGTGCGCATCGCCGTCGCCAACAGCGGCTGGCTGCCGTCCTATGTCACCCAGCGCGCCCTGGCGAGAAAGACGGTGCGCGGCGTGATCTTCGAGATCCACCTGCCCGAGGCCGACCGCTCGGTGTCGCTGGTGAGCGGCAAGCCGCGCATGGAGGGGCCGCAGCTCGAAGGCCACGCGCCGAAGAACTCGCTCAACGCTTTTCTCCCGAGCCGCGAGATCACTGCCGATCGCGCCGTGGGCGAATGGGTCGTGCGTGCGCCCAAGGGAACCCGGCTCGCGCTCACCGCCCGCGCCGACCGGGCCGGCGCGGTCCGCGCCGAAGTCGTGCTCGACTGAGCGCGCGCCGCGCTCAGAAGCGCATGCGCACGCCGCCGGCGAACGAGGCGCCGGAAGAGACGAAGCTCAGCTTCTCGTGCAGTGCGGTGACGTAGATGTCGGTATTCTTCGAGAGGAAGTAGTCGTAGCCGAGCGACGTCGTCCTGTCGGTCGTGCCCGCCAGCTGCGACCGCTTGTGCGCCCGGCCGTGCGACACCAGGATCAGCCCGGTGCCGATCGGCACCGCGGCGCCGAGCTCGTAGATCGTCGACTTCTCGACCAGCGCCGCGTCGGTCTTGACCCGCCCAGCCTGGCCATAGACGCGGACGAACTGGAAGTCGTAGGTCGCGCCGATCTGGCCGGCGGTCTGCTGCTTGAACGCGGCGGGCAGCGCCAGCGGGCTGTTCTTGATCCGCTCGAGCGCGGCGACCACCGCGAACGGGCCGCTCACGTAGGCGACGCTGGCGCCGAAGTTGCGGCCCGGCTCGGGGACGCGCGGCGCCGATTCGGGCAGGTTGGCGGCGAAGCGGATGCGCAGCGGCGCGTCGGTCGCGTTGTTGGTGTAGGAGATCGAGTTGTTCCAGCGCGAGTCGCCGAGCATCACGCCGTTGGCGCCGTAGTACTGCCGCGCGGCCGGCGAGAAGCCGGAGGACTCGCCGAAGGGGTTGAAGTTGATGGTTGCCAGATAGAGCGGCGTCGCATTGCGACCGAGGACGGTGGTGCCGAACGCGCCCGACAGGCCGACGCTCGCCTCGCGGGTCCAGAAGCCGTCGCTGTCACTGCGGCCCGCGCCGCCGGTGTCGACGCGCAGGTACGACTCGAGCTTGAAGACGGCACGCAGGCCGCCGCCGAGGTCATCGCTGCCGCGCAGGCCGATGAAGCTGCGCTGCAGGTTGCCGCTGTCCAGCTCGTAGCGCCAGTCGCCGCCGATCGGCTTGACGCGCGCGCCCGACGCATCGACAAGGCCGTACAGCACGGCGGTCTGCGCGCCCGCTCCGGTGCAGCACAGGAGGACCGCGGTCGCGGCAAGGGTGCTTCTGATCGATCGGGTCATGGGGCACTCGGTGGTCGGCAGAGGAGACGGCGTCGCACGCTGCGCGCGTGGCGACATTCTGGCCGAGATCGGTCGTCGGGCCGTTGATCCTGTGGAGACAAGGCAGCGCCGCACAATCGGCTCCCCGCAGCTTTCCCCCTTTATCGCCGGATGAAGATCTTCGTCAACGGTGCGGCGCACGAGATCGCCGACCCACTCGCCGACCCGACGTTGCCCCTGCTCTGGGCGCTGCGCGACCTGCTCGGCCTCACCGGCACGAAGTTCGGCTGTGGCGTCGGCGCCTGCGGCGCCTGCACGGTGCACGTCGACGGCGAGGCGGTGCGCTCGTGCGTGCTGCCGATCTCGGCGCTCGCCGGCAGGAAGGTCGTGACCATCGAGGCGCTGGGCAGCGAAGACGCGCCGCACGCCTTGCAGCGCGCCTGGGAGACCCATCAGGTCCCGCAGTGCGGCTACTGCCAGAGCGGCATGCTGATGGCCGCAGCGGCCCTGCTGGCCAAGAATCGCTCCCCGAGCGACGCCGACATCGACGCCGCGATCGGCAACATCTGCCGCTGCGGCACCTATCCGCGCGTGCGCGCCGCGATGCGCTCGGTCCTGGCGTGAACCGACGTGCGTTTTTCCTGAGCGGCGTCGGTGCCGCGGGCGCGCTCATCGTCGGCTGGAGCCTGCTGCCACCGCGCGACCGGATCGGTGCCGTCGACGCGCTTCCGGTCGAGGACGGCGAGGTCGGCCTCAACGGCTGGATCAAGATCGCCTCGGACGGCACCGTGCTGCTGGCGATGAACCGGAGCGAGATGGGGCAGGGCACGCACACCGCGCTCGCCATGCTGGTGGCGGACGAACTCGACGTTCCGCTGTCGCGGGTGAGGCTCATCCCTGCCGGCAACGACCGCCTCTACGGCAACATCGCGATGTTCGTCTCCAGCCTGCCGATCCACCCGCAAGACGCCGAGCCGGGCCATGAAAGCGGCGTGGCGAGGAGCGGGCAATGGGTCGTGGCCAAGGTTGCCCGCGAGCTCGGCATCAACGCCACGGGTGGCTCGTCGAGCGTGGCCGACGCCTGGGAGTTGCTTCGGCTCGCGGCCGCGACCGCCCGCGCGCAACTGGTCGGTGCCGCATCCATCATCTGGAGGCAGCCGGTGAGCGAAATGACAGTGAAGGACGGCATCGTCAGCCACGCGTCCGGCGTGTCCGACAACTACGGCGCGCTCGCGCGCACCGCCGCCGCCACGCCAAGCGGCACCGTG
>JBDTJD010000037.1:0-6695 GCA_039935975.1 Caldimonas sp. | reverse complement strand
ACCGCGCGTCGCCGGTGCGCCTGGGCGTCGATCTGCCGCGCGAGAAGCGCCTGCGACGCCTGTGCGTCGCCGTGATCGACGATCCGTCGCGTCATCCGACGCTCGCCGCCTGGGCGGCGGATTCGGGGGCGAGCGCGCGGACCATGACGCGCCTGTTCCGCAGCGAGCTCGGCACCTCGTTCGTCCAGTGGCGCCGGCAGGTGCTGCTCGCGCGCGCCGTGCCG
The DNA here is from genome assembly GCA_039935975.1 of Caldimonas sp. Lineage (GTDB taxonomy): Bacteria > Pseudomonadota > Gammaproteobacteria > Burkholderiales > Burkholderiaceae_C > Schlegelella_A. The sequence goes on along the minus strand of JBDTJD010000037.1, from coordinate 6,471 downwards.
CTCGCCGCTCGCCACGTGCCGATGGCGCGCATCGCCGCCGAGCTCGGCTACGCCAGCCCGAGCGCCTTCGCGGCCATGGTCCGGCGCTCCGTGGGCGCGACGCCGAGCCGCTTCCTGCGCGCCGGCTCGATGCGAGAGCGCTGACGGCCCGGCGATCGTCACGCCGTGGCCCACGCCGCGGGCCCGTCTGACACGCCGCCGGTCATCTGCCACGCCCTGCCGCACGTCGATGTAACAAAAGGTACAGCTCTTGGGCGCCTAGACTCCCGGCACGGAACCGAGGTCGCCACCGGCTCCGTCACACCAGGAGCTTTCCAATGCTGACATCGCTTTTCGGAGATCTGCGGTCCGCCCGCGACGGCAAGACCCGATCGTCCGATTTCGAGGACACGCAGACCGGCGACTCGCACGAGTTCGCCGCCACGGCGATCATGGAAAGCATCGCCACCGAGGTCAACGACCGCGGTCAGATCATCGATCGCCACACCAGCGACCTGGTCGTCACCGGATCGCCCGCGCAGGCCATTCGCGAGCACTTCGCGGCGACGCGCGCCGACCTCGAGACGGCGACGTCGATGATCACGCTGCTCGATCCGGTGGGCGTCTGGGCCTCGTCGGTCGTCAAGGCACTCTCCGACGCGGGCGGCCGTCCGATCGAGCGGCTGCATCTGCGCGAGCAGACGACCCTGCGCACGATCGCGATGATCGAGCGCACGACCCTGGTTCGGCGCCAGGAAGACACGCTGCGCATCTTCCACGCCGATGTGCGCGCACCCGGCCCGGAAAACGCGGAAATTCCGGTCGCCCTGATGGAACGCAGCCAGATGACGGCGGTGATCATCGGCCCGATGCAGCCGCATGCCATCGATGCCCTGCTCGGCTCGCTCAAGCACGCGACCGGCTTGCCCACGTGGCGCTGCCCGCACCTGCTTTTCCAGCTGCCGCCGAACGCAGCCTGGATCAACGCCAAGGTCAATGCCGTGGTCTGGCCCGAGCGACTGCACGTCCACATCGTGAGCGAGCCGATGACCGGCGCGTCGTCGGTGTGGAACGCGATGCTCGGCATCTGGAACGAAGCCAAGCTGCAGCCGGGCTGGGATCCGGCCGCGGTGTCACCGATGCTCGGCACACTCGACTTTCCGATCAAGGTCGGCGAGATCGGCAGCGCCGACGCCGGCGGTGCCTCGGTCGCGACCGAGGCCGACACGGCTTCCGCGCCGGCGACGCGCGCAATGCTCGATGCCGCCCGCGGCCGTCAGGCGCTGTCGAGCCTGGTCAAGCTCGACGGGCTCCTCGGCTGTGCGCTCGTCGACTCGGTGAGCGGGTTGGTCCTCGCCCACGAGACACGCGACCCGCAGTCGCTCGACATGGAGCTCGCCGCGGCATCGTGCGCGCACGTCCTGGCCAGCCACCGCGAGGCCGCTGCCAAGATGGGGCTTGTCGATCCGATCGACGAGGTGATCACCACGGCCGGCTCCCGGCACGTGCTGATCCGCGCCCTCCAGCGCCACGCCGACCTCGTGCTTGTCGCGGTGCTGGAGAAGCACCGCACGAATCTCGCGCTGGCCCGGTTCCAGCTGCTCGAAGTCGAGCGCAGCCTGCCCTGACGACGGCGATGCGCCGCTAGGCGTCGCTGCGCGACTTCAGCGCCAGCGCCTTGTTGGCGAGGCCGTCGGCCTTCTCGTTGCAGCGGTCGCCGTTGTGCCCGCGCACCCAGCGCACGCGCACGCGGCGCTCGTCGGCCAACGCGTAGAGACGCTTCCAGAGTGCAAGGTTGGCGACCGGCTCGTTCTTCGAGTTGCGAAAACCCCTGCGCTCCCACCCGGCGCGCCACTCGGTGAGTCCCTTCAGCACGTACTGGCTGTCGGAAACGAGCTCCACCTCGGCGCCGGCCGGCACCAGCGCAAGGCCTTCGATCGCCGCGGTCAGCTCGGCGATCTGATTGGTGCCGAGGCCGATGAAACCGAAGTGATCGGACTCGGTCAGGCCGTCGGGCGCGATCAGCACCGCACCCCAGCCGGCCGGACCCGGATTGGTGGGCGCGCAGGCGCCATCCGTGTACGCGGTCCACATCAGGGACGATCCGTTCCACGCCCGTTGAGCGACGTCGCTGTCGAGCCGGCGTGCTGCGTCACCGCCGCGGGCGCCGGCGCGGTCACCGTCTTCAGACGCGCGTCCCTTCGTGCCAGACCGACCAGCCTCATGCCGCGCACGCGCTTGACCGCGACGATGTAGTAGAGCGCACCGAACACCGGCCACCAGTGCTCGCCGGCACGCTCCATCCATCCGAAGCGTGCGACCCAGCGCGCCGACGTGACCGGCGGGATGTAGCAGCCGAAGCGGCCGGCCTCGACCTCGAAGCTGAGCAGGCGGAGCCAGTCGCGCAGGCGCCGATAGCCGATGAACTCGCCCGCGCGCGGCAGGAACAGCTCCCGCCGCGACGCCAGCGGCAGACTCTGGCGCAAGCGGCCGAGGCGCTGGCGCGCGCCCCACAGGCTCGCCGGATTGAAGCCGACGATGAGGGCGCGGCCTTCAGGCACGAGAACGCGCTCGACCTCGCGCAGCGTGAGGTGCGGGTCGCGGGCGAGTTCGAGCGTGTGGGGCAGGACGACGAGGTCGAGGCTGGCCGAGTCGAACGGCAAGGCGTCGAAGTGGCACCGCAGCGAGGGCGGGGCGAGACGCTCGCCAGCGCCGCCGATCGGTGCGCCAAGGTCGACCGTGCCGCCAGCCGAGTCCCGGATCGGGGTGATCGACGGCGCTGCCGACATCCCGTCGCGGTCGGCATCTTCATCGCGCGGCGTCTCGACGGCGAGCCAGCGATGCGGCATGCGATTGGACCGCAAGGCATCGAGCGGCGGCAGGCCGAGCTGCAAAGCGTGAAATCCGAACAGATCCGCCACCGCCTGATCGAGATGACGCTGTTCCCACGCGAGCAGGTACTGACCTGCAGGGGTCTTCAGCCACTGGGGCAACTGTAGAATCGCGCCTTCTGTCATGAACCTGACCGTGCCCGCGTTCGCCGACACACCACTCTGGCGCTCGATGTCCGCCGTTTCCGGTGTGGCCGCGATTCTAGTGACCCGTCGTCGCGCTCTTGCAAGCTCGGCCCGTCCGCAGCGCGCCTGCGCTGCCGCACCCAGAAACTGGAAGACCGAATTCCGATGACGACCCGACTCGAGACGCAGCCTCACGCGGCCGCGCGCATCCTTCTTCGGCTTGCGCTGCCCGTTCTCTTCCTCGCCGGCTGCGTTTCGGCGCCCGTGTCACCCCCGCCGGTGTCGACGCCGGTCGCAGTCGTCGAGCCGCCGCCCGTCGCAAGCGTCGTTACCCCGCCCGTCGAAGCCGCGCCGGCTGTGGCGAGTGCGCCAGACAGCGTCGCTGCGCCCGTGCCGGTCGACCCGCTCAGGCCGGGTGTTCATCTCCAGCTCGACGACCGGACGGCGCGCGTCGATCTCTGGGAACGCGTGCGACGCGGCTTCGCGATCCCCGATCTCGACAGCGAACTGGTGCACGAGCGCGAGCGCTGGTATGCCTCGCGTCCCGAGTACGTCGCTCGCATGACCGAGCGCGGCGGCCGGTACCTCTTCCACATCGTCGAGGAGCTCGACAAGCGTGGCATGCCGACCGAGCTCGCGCTCCTGCCCTTCATCGAAAGCGCCTACAACCCGCGGGCGATGTCGACCGCGCGCGCGTCGGGCATGTGGCAGTTCATCCCCTCGACCGGCCGCGACTTCGAGCTGAAGCAGAACGTGTTCCGCGACGATCGTCGGGACGTGCTCGCCTCCACCCGCGCCGCCCTCGACTACATGCAAAAGCTCTACGGGATGTTCGGCGACTGGCACCTCGCACTGGCCGCCTACAACTGGGGCGAAGGCAGTGTCCAGCGCGCGATCGCCAAGAACCAACGTGCGGGTTTGCCCACCGACTACGAGAGTCTGCGCATGCCGGCGGAGACGCAGGGCTACGTGCCCAAGCTGCAGGCGGTGAAGAACATCATCGCCCACCCCGAGCGCTTCGGCCTGAAGCTGCCCGAGCTGATGAACCACCCATACTTCCTGAGCGTGCCGATCGAGCACGACATCGATGTCGGCCTGGCCATCCAGCTGGCCGACATCCCGATCGAGGAGTTCCAGAACCTCAATCCGCAGATGAACCGGCCGGTGATCCTGGCCGCCGGAACGCCGCAGCTGCTTTTGCCTTACGACAACGCGAACCGCTTCGTGCACGATCTGCCGCTGCATCGCGGCCCTCTCGCCACGTGGACGGCATGGGTCGCTCCGAAGTCGATGAAGTCGGCCGAGGCGGCACACGCCGCAGGCATGAGCGAAGAGCAGTTCCGCGAGGTCAACCGGATCCCGGCGCGGATGACGATCCGCGCTGGATCGACGCTGCTCGTGCCGCGCGGCAGATCCCTGATCGCCGACGTCTCGAGCTCGGTGGCCGACAACGCCACCATGACCCTCACGCCCGAGGGACCGACGCTTCGCAAGATGTCGCTGCGTGCCGGCAAGCGCGACAGCGTCGCGACCATCGCGCACCGCTACCACGTCAGCGCGACGCAGGTCGCCGAGTGGAACTCGGTCGGCGCATCGGCGCGCTTCGCCCCGGGCCAGTCGATCATCGTCTACGTCGCGCAGCGAAGTGCCAAGGGCACTGCGTCGACGCGAACGGCGAAGGCACGGGTCGCCAAGGGCGCAAAGGTCGCCTCCGGCGGAGCGCGGTCGTCCAAGGCGTCTCCCAGGGCGGTCGCCCGACGCACGAAGACGACCAAGCACGTGCACCTGGCCAAGGACTGACACCGGCCGCCGGTCTGGCGTTCATGCGCATGTCGCCGCTCGTTCCTTTCGTGCGCGAGGCGGGCCGGGGTCCCGGGATCGTCTGCCTGCATTCGAATGCGAGTTCGTCCTCGCAATTTCGCGCGTTAACGGAGCGTCTGTCGGCCTTCCACCGCGTCGTCGCGATCGATTCGTTCGGTGCCGGCAAGAGTCCCCCCTGGCCCGGCACGCGCGGCCCGACCTTGAGCGACGAGGCGGCGTTCATCGAGCCGGTGCTCGCCGACATCGAGCCGCCGTTCTTCCTCGTCGGCCATTCATATGGCGCCGCCGTTGCGCTCGTAACCGCCGTCGCGCGCCCGGAGCGCGTCCGGGCCCTCGTCATCTACGAGCCGCCGCTGATCGCCCTGCTCGATGAACAGGCTCCAGGCCAGGAGGCCTCGCTCGAGTTGAGTCGCACGGCCGCTGACGCCGCGGCATCGATCGCCGCGGGGGATCGCGACGCCGCCGCTCGCCGCTTCATCGACTACTGGATGGGCGACGGCACCTGGGACGGCATGCCGCCCGCGCGCCAGGCGCCGATCGCGGCGTCGATGGGTCCGATCGCGCACTGGGCACAGGCGCTCGCCGAGGAGCCGACGCCGCTTGCGGCGTTCCGATCGCTCGACATGCCCGTGCTCTGCATGGTCGGCTCCGAATCGCCGGCCTCCTCGCGCAGCGTGACGCGGCTGCTCGCGCAAACGCTTCCGAACGTCTCGGTGATGGAACTCGCGGGCCTGGGCCACATGGCGCCGGTGACGCACCCGGAGATCGTCAACGACGCCATCGCCGCCTTCGTCGCCCGCCACTGAGGCGAGCGGAATTGGCGCTCAGCGCCGGTCGACGAAGGCGTGGGCGATGGTGCCGAGGTCGACGTACTCGAGTTCGCTGCCGATCGGCACGCCGCGCGCGAGCCGCGTGACACGCACGCCGCGCGACTGCAGCGCCTCGGCGAGCACATGCGCCGTCGCCTCGCCTTCGGCGGTGAAGTTGGTCGCGAGGATCACTTCCTCGACCCGGCCGTCGGTCGCGCGGTCGAGCAGCTGGCGCGCGCCGATCTCCGAGGGGCCGATGCCGTCGAGCGGGCTGAGCCGGCCCATCAGCACGAAGTAGAGGCCGCGATAGCTGCCCGTACGCTCGAACGCAGCCTGGTCGGCCGGCGTCTCGACGACTGCGAGCTGGCGCGCGTCGCGCGACGCGTCGAGGCAAATGCTGCAGACCTCGCCTTCGGTGAAGGTGTGGCAGCGCTCGCAATGGCGAACGCGCGCGACCGCCGTCTGCAAGGCTTCGGAGATGCGACGTGCGCCGTCGCGGTCGTGCTGGAGCAGATGCCACGCCATGCGCTGCGCCGACTTGACGCCGACGCCCGGCAGGCGTCTAAGCGCTTCGACCAGGCCCTCGAGGGACGGCTCAGCGGCCACGCGATGGTGCCGCCATCAGAACGGCAGCTTCATGCCTGGCGGCAAGGCCATGCCCGCGCCGAGCTTGCCCATCTTCTCCTGGCTCACTTCCTCGGCCCGGCGAACGCCGTCGTTGAACGCCGCGGCGACCAGGTCCTCGAGCATGTCCTTGTCTTCGCCGAGCAGGCTCGGATCGATGGCGACGCGCTTGACGTCGTGCTTGCAGGTCATCGTCACCTTGACGAGGCCGGCACCCGACT
>JBDTJD010000036.1:0-3178 GCA_039935975.1 Caldimonas sp. | reverse complement strand
CCGGCGTCGCGATCCCGTTCATCGAGATCCACCTCAGCAACATCCACCGGCGCGAACCGTTTCGCCACCACTCGTATCTGTCCGACATCGCCGACGGCGTGATCGTCGGCCTCGGCGCGCAGGGCTACTCGCTCGCGATCCGCGCCGCCGCTCGGCTGCTGGAGGACCGACCCCCGCCCTGACCGAACGTCCTTCGCCGCGCGCGAAGTCAGTGGACGAAAGCGCCTGCGGCCGACGCCGGGGCTTCGGGCATCGGTGGCGCGTCGGCGCAGTAGACGCCGTCACGACCGCGGCGCTTGGCCTCGTAGAGCGCCTCGTCGGCGCGACGCAGGAAGGCGACGTCGTCGCTCTCGTCCGGCGCGCAGATCGCCACGCCGATGCTCACCGTCACTTCCAGCATCCGGCCGGCGACGGCGACCGGCTGGCGCAGCGATTCGACGAGCTTGCGTGCGACCGACTGCGCGTCGGCGGCACTGCCGAGCTGCTCGAGGATGATCGTGAACTCGTCGCCCGCCAGGCGCGCCACGGTGTCGGACTGGCGCACGGCGCCTTCCATGCGCTTGGCAAAGACCGTGAGCAAGTTGTCGCCGGCCTCGTGCCCGTAGGTGTCGTTGATGCTCTTGAAGCGGTCGATGTCGAGGAAGAGCAGCGCCATCGGCTTGCCGCGCGCCGCCCGCGCCATCCCCTGGCGCAGCCGATCGTTGAAGACGGCGCGGTTCGGCAGGCCGGTCAGCGAGTCGAACTCGGCCAGCCGCCGCAAGCGGCTCTCGGCGATCTTGCCGTCGTTGATGTCCGTGTAAGTGCCCGCGAGACGCAGTGCACGGCCGGCGCCGTCGCGCTGCACGACCCGGCCGTGCGCGCGGATCCAGAGCCAGTCGTCGACCCCGCGCCGCAGGCGGTACTCGGCCAGATACAGCGGCTGCGCGCCGGTGAGCGCCGCCTTCATCCGGGCGAGCATCTCGGGCAGGTCGACGCGGTGGACGAAAGTCTGGAGCTCGGCGACCGGCGCGGTGACTTCTTGTGGCGGATCGCCACGCATCACCGCCGCCTGGGCGCTGTGATACATCGTGCCGGCCGCGACGTCCCAGTCGAAGAGCGCGAGGCCGGAGCTCTCCAGCGCGAGCGTCAGCCGCTCCTCGCTGCGCGCCAACCGGACTTCGGCACCATGACGCGCCGTGATGTCGTTGACGAGCGCATAGACGCTTTTCACCCCGTCGCGATCGGCGTGCGGCACGAGCGTCGCCTCGACCCATCTCGGACCGGCCGGCGTGCGCATCTCGCGCTCGTAGACGACCGGGTTGCCCGCGAACGCACGCTCGAAGTGCGGCCGCAACGCGTCATAGGCTTCGTCGCCGAAGACCTCGGCCAGGCTCTTGCCCAGCAGCGACGCCGCGTCGATCTGCAGCCAGTCGCCATAGGCGCGATTGGCGAAGCGGAAGCGATGGTCCCCGTCCAGCCGCGCGACGAGCGCCGGCATGTTGTCGGTGACCAGGCGCAACTCCTCCTCGCTGTGTTGCAGCATCGCCGCGGCACGGGTCAGTCGCTCCTCGGCCCGCTTGCGCTCGCTGATGTCGAGGTGCGTGCCGACGATGCGCAGCGCCGACCCGTCGGGCGCGCGCTCGACGATCATGGCGTGGGCCGAGACCCACACGTCGTGGCCGGCTTGATGCCGCATGCGATGCTCGCACTTATAGGTCGCCGCCTTGCGGAGCAGGTGCGGCAGGATGGCGGCGTCTACGAGGGCGCGGTCGTCGGGATGGACGAGCGCGCGCCAGACGCCGCCCTGCGGCAGATCGTCGCCGTCGCAGAAGCCGAGCATCTCCCGCTCGCGAGCGTTGACGACGAAGTCGCCGCTCGGCACATGCAGGTCCCAAAGGCCCAGGTCGGCGCCGCGCAGCGCCAGCTCCACGCGCTCGGTAGCGAGCCGACGCTCGCGCTCGATCGCTTCGGTCGCCAGTCCCCAGGCGCGACGACGGCGGTGATGCACGACCAGGGCGAAGCACGAGCCGAACGCCAGCACCCCGAACATCGCCGCGAACTGCTCCACCCGCTCCCGCCACGCCAGCTGCACGCTGGCGCGCGAGCGACTGACGGCGACGACCATCGCCCGTTCGACGTTCAGCCCGACGCTGCCGATCGTTCGCATCGCCAGGAGCCGCTCCTCGCCGCCAGCGTCGCGAAATGTCGTCAGCGTCTTCACCGCGCCCGAGCGCAGGTGCACGGCCAGCGGCGGCTCCGAGGTGGCCGCAGGAGCGCCCGCGACGCGCCCTGGCGGCGCGCTGAGGAACACGCGGCCGTCGCGGTAGGTCAGCGATGTCCGCATGTCCGGCGCATAGAGGAACGAGCGCAGCAGGCTCGTGAAGTAGTTGGCATCGAGGGTCGCGGTGATCACGCCGGAGAAGGTGCCGTCGCGGTCGGTCAGGGCTCGGCTGACGACCGAGACATAGTTGCCGAGCGTCGATCGAAACGGCGGCGAGACGTACAGCATCGCCCGGTCGGAGCCACGCCGCGGCCCGTCGAAGTACTCGCGCTGGCTGAAGTTCATGCCCATGAGTTGGTCGAGGCTGGCTGCGATCACGACGCCGTCGCGGTCCAGGACGGACATCGAGCTCACGCCGGCCATCGAGTCCGAGACCAGTTTCAGCTTCGCCACCAGCCCGGGCGCAGGCCGCGACAGGTCGGAGCCCGCGAGCTCGGCGCCGATCCCGAGCAGGGCCTTGTTGGCGCCCTCGAGCTGCAGCAGCAGGTTCTCGTCGATGGCCCGTGCCTGGGTCTCGAGCCGTTCCGCTTCCTGCACCTCCACCGTGCGCAGCTCGCGATAGAGCGTCACGCCCAGAGTGGCGGCAACCATCAACAGCACCACGCCGACGGCCAGCCATTCGGCGAGAAAACGCCGGTCCTGGTTGCGCAAGGGGCCCATGACGGGCGAGGCTAACCGGCGTGTCCGGGCTCGTTGTCCGGAACAGGCGGCGTTCCCGGCCCTATTTCGCGCCGACGAGGCCCAGTTCCACCAGGACGAAGACATCGTCCTCGGCGATCTCGCGCAGCGCATCGAAGCGCCCCGAGGCGCCGCCGTGGCCGACCTCGAGGTTGATCTTGAAGAGGAGCGGCCGGTCATCGGTCTTCAGCGTGCGCAGCCGGGCGACGTACTTGGCCGGTTCCCAGTACGCGACCTGGG
>JBDTJD010000035.1:0-6977 GCA_039935975.1 Caldimonas sp. | reverse complement strand
GTTCGCGGCGCTGCTGCTGATCTCGGTGACGGGCATGGCGTTCTTTGCTCTGATGGCCTGGGCGAGCCGCGCGGCCCTCGGCTCGTGGCATTCGAGCGAGATCTCGCACGAGTAGCGCGCCGCGCGCCGCGCGCTCAAGCTCGCGAGCCTGAGTCCGCTCATGATCGATGGGCTCTGGGGACTCACCTTCGGCAATGGCGGCAACGGCGGCAACACTGCATCGCTCTACGTCACCGCCGGCCCGGCCGGCGAGACCGGCGGCCTCTTCGCCCGCATCGACAACCTCTCCGTGAGTGCCGTCCCCGAGCCGGCCGAGTTGACGCTGATGGTTGGCGGGCTGGGCCTGATGGCAGGGCTTCGACTCCGTCGCCGCCGCGCCTGACGAATCAGGCGAAGACGTCGACGGTGTGGCCGAGCGGGCCGACGCCCGCCGGAGCCTGCGCATCGGCCCGCGTCGGCGCCGGCTGCTCCGCCGCCTTCATCCTGGCCTTGATGTCGTCGACCCTGGCGCTGATCTCGGCGATCTTTTCCTTGCCCTGCGGGGTCTTGGCCGACACGCAGTGACTCCAGTCGGAGAGCTGGACCTCGCATCGCGCGAGGTCCGCGTTCAGGGCGCGGCCGCTCGACGCGACCGATCCCCCATACGCTCCGGCGCCGGACGAGCCGCTGATGGCTGTGACCATGGCAGGCCTATCGGCCGACGCGGACTGTTCTTGAGCCGGCCGGTCGAAGCTTGCGCACTTGCTCACGTCGCAGACCCGCCGCTGCTCGGAAGGCCGGTCGCGTTCCCGCGGCGCCGCCTAGGATCGCAGGCTCGCCGCTCCACTCCACCGCGACCATGAACAGCAGATCGTCCCGACTCTGGCGCGCCTTGTTGCTGGTCGTGACGCTGCCTTCCGTGCTCGGTGCGTTGCTCTGGACGGCCGTCGCAGTCAGCGACGGCAATCGCGTCCCGGCCGAGATCGCGTCGTCAGCGCGCGAGACCGGCGTGATGCTCTGCACCGAAGGCGCCGTCGATCACGACGCCGAGTCGCTCTGGGAGCGGATCGTCAGCGCCGGAACCTTCAGATGCACGTCGTGGCACATGCGCGGCAAGTCGTCGAGCACGACGACCGGCGCGGTCGACTGGCCGTCGTCGCCGCGACGCTGATCGGCTCCGTGCTGACAGGCTTCGTCAGCCGAGCCGGCGACGCGCGCCCTCGAACATCCGCATCCAGGGACTCCGCTCACTGCGGTCACCCAATGTCCAGCTCATCTGGATGTTGCGAAACACGCGCTCGGGGTGCGGCATGAGGGCGGTGTAACGCCCGTCGGCTGTGGTCACGCCCGTGAGGCCGCCGGGGCTGCCGTTGGGGTTGGCGGGATAGGCCTCGGTCGCCCGCCCGTGGTGATCGACGAAGCGAAGCGCTGCGTGCACCCGTGCCGCGTCGCCGCGCTGCGAGAAGTCGGCATGGCCCTCGCCGTGCGCGACCGCGATCGGGAGCCGGCTGCCGACGAGATCGGCAAAGAAGATCGACGGCGAAGGAAGCACCTCGACGAGGCTCAGGCGCGCCTCGAACTGCTCGCTCCGGTTCTTCGTGAAGCGCGGCCAGGCATCGGCGCCGGGGATGATGGCGGCGAGCGCGGCCATCATCTGGCAGCCGTTGCACACGCCGAGCGCGAAGACGTCGGGCCGCGCGAAGAAGGTCGCGAACTGGTCGGCGAGCCGGGCGTTGAAGAGGATCGAGCGTGCCCAGCCTTCGCCTGCGCCGAGCGTGTCGCCGTAGCTGAAGCCACCGCAGGCGACGAAGCCGGAGAACATGTCGAGCCGGGCGCGACCGGCCTGCAGGTCGCTCATGTGGACGTCGTAGGTGTCGAAGCCGGCCTGGTCCATCGCATAGCTCAGCTCGACCTGGCTGTTGACGCCCTGCTCGCGCAGCACCGCGACCTTCGGGCGCACGCCGCCGATGGCGGGCGCACCTGCCAGCGCGGCCGCGCCGGCGAGGTGGACGTGCAGCCCGGGATCGTCGACGCGCCCCGCGGCTTCATGCTCCGCGTCGGCCGACGCCGGGTTGTCGCGCAGGCGGGCGATGCGCCAGCTCACCTCGTCCCAGGCCTGATGAAGATCGCGAAGAGGCGCCGCGAACACGGCCTTCGCGTCGCGCCACACCTCGACGACGCCGCGCGTGTTGGGCTTGCCGATCGCGTGGCTGTTCCTGCCCAGGCCGGCAGCGCGCAGGATCTGCAGCGCCTCGTCGCGACGCGCCGTCGGCACCTGGAACACGACGCCGAGCTCTTCGTTGAAGAGAGCGCGCAGGGTGAGCTCCTCGCGCCGCGCGCTCACCTGCGTCGCCCAGTTCTTGGAGTCGCCGTGCTCGGCGAGGCTGTCGGCGATGCCGTCACCCTCGGTGACGAGCATGTCGACGTTGAGGCTCACGCCGACATGGCCGGCGAAGGCCATCTCGCACACGGTCGCCCACAGGCCGCCGTCGCTGCGGTCGTGGTACGCAAGGACGAGGCCGGCAGCGCGCAGTCGATCGACGGCGACGGTCAGCGCCTTCAAGGGCGCCGGGTCGTCGAGATCGGGCACCTCGTCGCCGAACTGGCCGAGCACCTGCGCGAGCATCGAGCCGCCCATGCGCTTGCGACCCGCGCCGAGGTCGACGAGCAGCAGCGTCGTGTCGCCGGGCTGGAGCTGCGGCGTCGACGAGGAGCGAACGTCGTCGAGCGTCGCGAAGGCGGTCACGACGAGACTGACCGGTGCCGTCACCTGCTTCGTGGTGCCGTCGGCGTCACGCCAGCGCGTGCGCATCGACAGGCTGTCCTTGCCGACCGGCACGCTGATGCCGAGCGCGACGCACAGCTCGCTGGTGGCGCGCACGGTGTCGTAAAGCGCCGCGTCGTCGCCGGGCGAGGCCGGATCGTCGCTGCACGCGGCCATCCAGTTGCAGCTCAGCTTGACGCGATCGAGTGCGATCGGCGCCGCCAGCAGATTGGTGATCGATTCGCCCACCGCCATCCGGCCGGAGGCCGGCGCGTCGAGCAGGGCGAGCGGCGTGCGCTCGCCCATCGCCATCGCCTCGCCGCGAAAGCCGGCATAGTCGGCCAGCGTCACGGCGCAATCGGCGACCGGCACCTGCCACGGCCCGACCATCGGATCGCGGCTGCTCAGGCCGCCGACGGTGCGGTCACCGATCGTCACCAGGAAGCGCTTGCCGGCAACCGTCGGATGACGCAGGACGTCGAAGGCGACGCGTGCGAGCTCGGCGTCGTCGAGATCGAGGGCAGGCAACACCACCCCGCGACGGCGGACATCGCGGTGCATCTTCGGCGGCTTGCCGAGGAGCACGTCGAGCGGCATGTCGATGACCGGCATGCCGTCGTCGCCGGCGTCGCTGCGCGCCAGGTCGAGCGCACCGACCACGAGTTGGCGCGCTTCAGTCGCGACGCCGACGACCGCGTACGGGCAGCGCTCGCGCACGCACATCGCGTCGAACAGCGGCAGCGAATCCGGCGCCACCGCCATCACGTAGCGCTCCTGGCTCTCGTTGCACCAGATCTCCTTGGGCGCCAGGCCGCTTTCCTCGACCGGCACCTTGCGCAGATCGAAGCGTGCGCCGCGGCCGGCGCCGTCGACCAGCTCCGGAAAAGCGTTCGAGATGCCGCCCGCACCGACGTCATGGATCGCGAGGATCGGATTGGCATCGCCAAGCGCCGCGCAGTGGTTGATGACCTCCTGCGCGCGTCGCTGGATCTCGGGGTTGCCGCGCTGGACCGAATCGAAGTCGAGCGCCGCGGCATTCGCGCCCGAGGCCATCGAGCTCGCCGCGCCGCCGCCCATGCCGATGCGCATGCCCGGGCCGCCGATCTGGATCAGGAGCGTGCCGGCGGCAAACTCGATCTTGTGCGTCTGCGTCGCGGCGATCGAGCCCAGCCCGCCGGCGATCATGATCGGCTTGTGATAACCGCGCCGCTGGCCGCCGACGGTCTGCTCGTAGACACGGAAGTAGCCGGCGAGGTTCGGCCGCCCGAACTCGTTGTTGAACGCGGCGCCGCCGAGCGGGCCGTCGATCATGATCTGCAGTGCGCCGGCGATGTGGTCGGGCTTGCCGTAGCGCTCGCGTTCCCACGGCTCGTTCGTTCCGGGCAGATGCAGGTTCGAGACCGTGAAGCCTGTGAGACCGGCCTTCGGCTTCGAGCCGCGACCGGTCGCGCCTTCGTCCCGGATCTCGCCGCCGGCGCCGGTCGACGCGCCCGGGAACGGCGAGATCGCGGTCGGGTGGTTGTGCGTCTCGACCTTCATCAGCACGTGCGTGAGCTCGTCGCGACCCGAGTAGCGCGGCGCATTGGTGTAGCCCTCGGGCAGCCAGCGCTGAACCACGCCGCCTTCCATCACGGAAGCGTTGTCGCTGTAGGCGACGACCGTATGCTGCGGCGCAAGCGCATGGGTGTTGCGGATCAGCGCGAACATCGACTGCGCCTGCGCCTGGCCGTCGATCGTGAAGCGGGCGTTGAAGATCTTGTGGCGGCAATGCTCGCTGTTGGCCTGCGCGAACATCATCAGCTCGACATCGCTCGGATTGCGGCCGAGGCCGCGAAAGGCACCCAGCAGGTAGTCGATCTCGTCGCCCGAGAGCGCGAGGCCGAACTCCACGTTGGCCCGCTCCAGCGCCGCGCGGCCGCCGCCGAGCACGTCGACGGCGACGCTCGGCCTGGCCGGCTGCTCGTCGAAGAGCCGGCGCGCATCGGCAGGATCGAAGAACACGCATTCGGTCATGCGGTCGTGCAGCAGTGCCGCGATCGCGGCGCGCTCGCTCGCATCGAGCGGCGAACCGCGACCGAGCAGCGGTTTCTTCAGCCGCAGCGAATACTCGGCGACCCGCTCGATGCGATGGACGATGAGGCCGCAATTGCGCGCGATGTCGCTCGCCTTCGAGGCCCAGGGCGAGATCGTGCCCAGGCGCGGCGCCACGACGATCGTCTCCGCGGCGTCGAGCGGCTGCGCCGGATCGCCGTAACGCAGCAGCGAGTCGAGGCGGTCGACGTCGTGGCGCGACAGCGCGGCGTCGCTCCAGACCCAGTGGACGTGCCGGGTCGCAATCGCCTCGATACGGCCGGCCGCGCCGCGCACGCGCTCCAGCAGGGCCGCGGCGCGATACGCCGGTAAGGCGTTGCCGCCTTCGAAGCGGGCGAGATGCTTGGGCAGGGTCGTCGTCACGCGGGGCGTTCGGCGGTCCGGGGAATCGGCGTCGTCTCGGTCCTCGCGGCACCCAGGCGACCTCGGTGAAAACCCGCGATTCTAGGGCCCCGATGCGATAATCGATCGATGACGATCTCGATCAAGACCGATGCCGACGCCGCCGGCATGCGCATCGCCGGCCGCCTCGCCTCCGAAGTGCTGGACATGCTCACGCCGCACGTCAAGCCGGGCGTCACGACCGACGAGCTCGACAAGCTCGCGCACGACCACATCGTCAGCGTGCAGGACGCGATTCCCGCGCCGCTGAACTACGCGCCGCCGGGCTACACGCCCTACCCGAAGTCGATCTGCACCTCCATCAACCACCAGGTCTGCCACGGCATCCCGAACGACCGGCCCCTCAAGAACGGCGACATCGTCAACATTGACGTCACGGTGATCAAAGACGGCTGGCACGGCGACACCAGCCGCATGTTCATCGTCGGCGAGGGCTCGATCGCAGCGAAGCGCCTCGTGCAGCTCACCTACGACGCGATGTGGAAGGGGATCGTCAAGGTCAAGCCGGGCGTGCGCCTCGGCGACATCGGCTTCGCGATCCAGACCTTCACCGAGGGCAACGGCTTCTCGGTCGTGCGCGAGTTCTGCGGCCACGGCATCGGCACGCGCTTCCACGAAGACCCGCAGGTGCTCCACTACGGCAAGCCGGGAACGCTCGACGAGCTCAAGGCCGGCATGACTTTCACGATCGAACCGATGATCAACGCCGGCAAGCGCGAGATCCGCGAAGCCGGCGACGGCTGGACGATCGTCACCCGCGACCGCTCGCTCTCGGCGCAGTGGGAGCACACGGTGCTCGTCACCGACACCGGCTACGAGGTGATGACGCTCTCGGCCGGATCACCGCCGCCGCCGGCCTTCGTCGCCGGCTGATCACCCTGCCCGTGGATGCGAGCGACCTGACGGCGCCGGCCGCGGCGGCGGCCACGGAGCCGGTCGCTGCTTCGCGTCCGATCCTGCACGTCGCGCGCGACGCCGTTCCGGTCGTCGTCGACAAAGCATCGCGGCCGGCATTGCGGGTTCGCTTCCTCGACGCCAAGGCGGCCCGGCTCGCCCAGTTCCTCGCTGCCCGACCGACCGCGCGCGCCGCGCTGCGCCTGCTGCGCGGCCTCTCGGCCGAGGTCGACGCGACGCTGCTCGAGCTCTGGACGGAAGCCCACATGCCGGCCGACGCGGCGCTCGTCGCAGTGGGCGGCTACGGTCGCGGCGAGCTCTTCCCCTACTCCGACGTCGACGTGCTCGTGCTCCTGCCGACCGGCGAGGTCGCCGACGGCGCCGATCGCATCGACGTCACCGGGAACTTCATCACCGCCTGCTGGGACGCGGGCCTCGAGATCGGCTCGAGCGTGCGCACGGTCGACGAGTGCGTCGCCATCGCACGGTCCGACGTCACCGTGCAGACGGCGATGCTCGAAGCCCGCTTCCTGTGCGGCGATCGTCGTGTCTTCACCCAGTTCAGGACCGCGATCGATGCGGCCATGGACCCGGCGGCGTTCCTGCGCGCGAAGACGCTCGAGATGGCCCAGCGCCACCAGAAATACGAGAACACGCCGTACTCGCTAGAGCCCAACTGCAAGGAAAGCCCGGGCGGCCTTCGCGACCTGCAGACCGTGATCTGGGTCGCCCGCGCCGCCGGCTTCGGCCGCACCTGTCCCAGGCCACCGGGCACGAACAGCTTGTAGGTGATCGACCGGCCGCCGTGCGAGAAGGTCCGCGTGGTGAAGGCGTCAGCAGCGGCGTG
>JBDTJD010000034.1:0-3456 GCA_039935975.1 Caldimonas sp. | reverse complement strand
GACGGCATCGGCTCGATGCACCCGGGCCACTACGGCGCCGAGGGTGTCGGCACAGTGCTGCACGTCGCCACCACGGTGGCTGCATGGAACGTGCAGGGCGATCCGGCGCGTTCGGCGATGCTCGCGCATGCCGGGCAGACGTTCGGTGTGGCGCTGCCGCTCGCGCCGGGGACGACCCGGCAGGAAGCCGGGCTGCTGGCGCTCTGGACCGGCCCGCGCTCGTGGCTGCTGGTCGAAAGCCGCCCCGACGGTCGGCCGCGCACGCTCGTCGACTTCGACTCGAAGCGTGACGCCCTGCAGGCCGTTGGCGGCGCACTCTTCGACGTCTCGGCGAGCCGCATCGCATTCACGATCCGCGGGCCGCATGCGGAGCGAATCTTCTCGCAAGGCTGTCCGCGCGACCTCGACGCGCGCGTTTTCGCGCCGGGCCGTTGTGCGCAGAGCGTCTTCGGGCACGTGTCGGCCTTGTTCTACCGACATGCGAAGACGGCCGATTGGACCGTTCTCGTCGCCCGCAGCCTCGCCGACGACGCCTGGCGGTCGCTTTGCATTGCCGCCGCCGCCGGCGGCTACGACGTCGAGTCCGCGTGCGCCTTTTCTGCCGGGTGACTTCGGCTCGCGTCGGGCGGCGGCCGGCCGAGCTCGTCGAAGAGAGCGGGCCAAAGTGGGGTTCATGCCGCCTCGCGCATCAGTTCGGCGTCCCAGCGGGGGTCACGGATCGGTCTGGGTGATCGCGGCGGCAGCAGCTCGGCACTGCGCACCTTGGGCCCGGTGCAGCGCATCGTCACGTCGATAGGAGTGGACCACCAGCGCGTGCTTTGGAGGCAAAGCCGCCAATAGCGTGCGCGCAGCGCTCACCGGCTGAGGCTGCGCAGAAAGGTCGCCAGGTCTGCAGCGTCTTCTGGCGCCAGCTTCAATGGCCGCAGGATGTTGATGCCGTCAGCGTGCAGCCGCTCTTCATCGAGCTGGTCGTAGTGGCGCACCACGTCTTCGATCGTCGCCAAGCTGCCGTTGTGCATGTACGGTGCGGTGTGGGCCAGTGGCGCAGGCCCGGTACGCGGAACTCGCCGAAATGCCGGTGTTCCAGCACCCGATGCCCGGTCGTGACGGCACCGGGATCGCTGACCCCGGCGTCGTTGTACGGGCCGAGCCGGTTCATACGGCTGTCGGTCAATTTCCGAATGCCGCCGTGTCGTCCCGGAAACGACCAGGATGACGGTGGCGGCGCGCGGTGCGACGGATGGGCGTGTCGGGGTCATGGCGTCTCCAGGCTGAGTTGGTGCATACGGTACAGGTCAGGAGCCCTCGACGCATTGGCGAGACGTCGGGTCACGTCAATGCCAACGGACCTGGGTCAAGCCTGCGCCTGGCGGCGCCACAGTGCCGGGGGCTTGCCGACCAATCGCTTGAACGCGCGCGCGAACGCGGCTTCGGATTGGTAGCCGACGTCCAGCGCGACCGATGCCACGGTCGCTGCCGTGTCTCGAAGGAGCGCGGCTCCCACCTGCATGCGCCAGCTGGCAAGGTACTGCATGGGCGTCTGCCCGACCATCGCGGAGAAGCGCTCGTGCAGCGCAGAGCGAGACAATCCGATGCGACTTCCCAATTCCTCGACGGTCCACGGATCGGCCGGCGCGTCGTGCATGAGCGCGATCGCCCGCCCCACGAAGCGATCGCGCAGTCCGGCGAGCCAGCCATGGCTCCCCTCGGGCAGCGATGCGAGGTAGCGCCGCACCGCTTCGATGAACGTCATTTCGCTCAGGCGTTCGAGCATGGCGCTGCCGCCGGGCCGCGGCTCGATCGTCTCCGCTGCGGCTTGGCGGGCGCATTGCGCGACCCAGTCCTGGCCCGACCGGCTCGACACGTGCATGAGCCGCGGCAACGAGGCGATCAAGGGATTGAACGGTCGCAGATCGCACCCGAGAAAGCCGCACACCAGCGTCGTGACGCCAGGCCTTTCGGGCGCCGAGCCCAGGGAGACCTCGTGTGCCTCGAGGTGCAGTGCGAAGGGCCGGCGCTGTGGCATGCGTTCAAAGTAGCCGGCGGCATTCGGCGGCGCTCGCATGCCGGGCGCACTGGAAACGACATGCGGATCGCCGTGCGGAAAGAGGATGAGATCTCCCGCGTTCAGGCGAACCGGAGTGCCATCCACCACGGCACCCCAGCAGCTGCCGGAAAGCACCACGTGGAACTCCATCACATGCTCCGAGCCGGGCATCACGGCGGCGGCGATCTCGCCGGAGGAAGGCGCTTCTGCGGCCCAGTCGTGCGCACCGCTGACATGGAAGTACAGCGCTCCACGCAGCCGCACGCTGCGCAACACGTCGGAGAGGATGTCCTGGTTCATCGGCGAGGCGGGATCGATTGTGACGACCGCTGAGAGGCCCCGTCCGCGCTGAACGGGTGGAGGAGGACTTGCGATCAAGCGTCGGCGACTTGCGGTAGACCGGGCCGCTCCAGATTTCGAGACCATTCGAACTCACCGCTCCCGCCCTCGACGGCGCAGGCGCGATGAGCCCTCATCTCAACGGAACTTACCCATCATGACTACTCAACCATCGGCCACGGAGACGGTCGTGCGCGGCCACTTGCAAGCCTTCCTGGAACAGAAGGGCATCGACGCGATCCTCGATGACTACGACGAGAAGGCATGCTTCCTCAGCGAGGAAAGGACTTACCGCGGCAAGCGCGAGATCCAGGACTTCTTCGAGCAGTTCATGGCCGGGCTTCCGCCGCAAGCCATCGGCCACTTTGCGCTGCGCAGCCTGCGCGTGGCAGGCGAGGTGGCTTACATCACCTGGAGCGTGGGCCGGGAACTGCCCCTGGGCACCGACACCTTCGTCGTCCGCGAGGGGAAGATCGTTTCGCAGACCTTCGCGATGTATTCGGCGCCAGCACTGTAACCACACCCGATCGAGACAGCCTCCATGAACACCATGTCCACGCCCCTCGTTTCGTCACGCTCGCTGATTCATCGCATCGCTGGCTTCGGCTACGGCGTGGCGGCTTACGCCGTCGGCGTGACTGCGCTGCTCGCCGTGATCCTGACGATGCTGGGTCTCCTTCCCTTTACAGGGGGCCCACTGGAAACCCTGGGCTTCGGCGCAGGGTTGACGGTCGACGCACTACTGCTCGTCACCTTCGCGCTACAGCACAGCGTGATGGCGCGCCCGGGCTTCAAGGCACGGTGGACGCGCGTCATCCCGGCCGCCTGCGAACGCTCGACCTACGTGCTGGCCACCGGGCTGGTCCTTTTGCCGACGCTGGCGCTGTGGCAGCCCATGCCGGAGGTCGTCTGGTCGGTGCAGGACCCGCTGTTGCGGTGGAGTTTGCTCGGCACGGCTCTGGCCGGCTGGGCGTACCTCTTCGCCGCCAGCTTCGCGATCGATCACTTCGAGCTGTTCGGCTTGCGGCAGGTCTATCGGGCCCTGCGCGGGCGCCCGCTCACGTCGACGC
>JBDTJD010000033.1:0-4131 GCA_039935975.1 Caldimonas sp. | reverse complement strand
CGATGACCGGCATCGGCCTGCATTCGGCGAAGTCGGGGATCGCGCACACCTTCGACGAGGCGCTCGTCGTGCAGCGCCGGATCGCACAGGGCAGCGTCGGCGCCGACGACACCGGCTCGGCGGGATTCCCGATCGTCATCCGGCCGAGCTTCACTCTCGGCGGCACGGGCGGCGGCATCGCCTACAACCCCGACGAATTCGAGGAGATCTGCAAGCGCGGCCTCGATCTTTCGCCGACCAAGGAGCTCCTGATCGAGGAGAGCCTGATCGGCTGGAAGGAGTTCGAGATGGAGGTCGTCCGCGACAAGGCCGACAACTGCATCATCGTCTGCTCGATCGAGAACCTCGACCCGATGGGCATCCACACCGGCGACTCGATCACGGTCGCGCCGGCGCAGACGCTGTCGGACAAGGAATACCAGCTGATGCGGAACGCCTCGATCGCGATCCTGCGCGAGATCGGCGTCGAGACCGGCGGCTCGAACGTGCAGTTCGCCGTCAATCCGAAGGACGGCCGGATGGTCGTCATCGAGATGAATCCGCGCGTCTCGCGCTCGTCGGCGCTGGCCTCCAAGGCAACCGGCTTTCCGATCGCGAAAGTCGCCGCCAAGCTGGCGGTCGGCTACACCCTCGACGAGCTGAAGAACGACATCACGGGCGGCGCGACGCCGGCGAGCTTCGAGCCGTCGATCGACTACGTCGTCACCAAGATCCCGCGCTTCGCCTTCGAGAAATTTCCCGCCGCCGACTCGCGGCTGACGACGCAGATGAAGTCGGTCGGCGAGGTGATGGCGATCGGACGCACGTTCCAGGAAAGCCTGCAGAAGGCCTTGCGCGGCCTCGAGACCGGCATCGACGGCTTTTCCACGCGCTCGAGCGACCGCGAGGAGATCGTCCAGGAGATCGGCGAAGCCGGGCCTGAGCGCATCCTCTTCGTCGCCGACGCGTTTCGCATCGGCATGAGCCTCGACGAGATCTTCGACGAGACGGCGATCGATCCGTGGTTCCTGGCGCAGATCGAGGAGATCGTCGCGACCGAGAAGAAGCTCGACGGACGCCCGCTCGAGAGCCTGTCGGCCGTCGAGATGCGCTTCCTGAAGGCCAAGGGCTTCTCGGATCGCCGGCTGGCCGGACTGCTGAAGGTGAGCGAGTCGACCCTGCGCGCGCAACGCCATGCGCAGGACGTGCGGCCGGTCTACAAGCGGGTCGACACCTGCGCTGCCGAGTTCGCGACGCAGACGGCGTACATGTACTCGTCCTACGACGAGGAGTGCGAGGCCGCGCCGACCGATCGCAGGAAGATCATGGTCCTCGGCGGCGGCCCGAACCGGATCGGCCAGGGCATCGAGTTCGACTACTGCTGCGTCCACGCCGCCCTCGCGATGCGCGAAGACGGCTACGAGACCATCATGGTCAACTGCAATCCGGAGACCGTCTCGACCGACTACGACACCTCCGATCGCCTCTATTTCGAGCCCGTGACGCTCGAGGACGTGCTCGAGATCGTCGCCAAGGAAAAGCCGCTCGGCGTGATCGTCCAGTACGGCGGCCAGACGCCCCTCAAGCTCGCCCTCGAGCTCGAGCGTGCCGGCGTGCCGATCGTCGGCACGACACCGGACTCGATCGACATCGCCGAGGACCGCGAGCGCTTTCAGAAACTGCTCGTCGAGCTCGGCCTGCGCCAGCCGCCCAACCGCACGGCACGCACGGAAGAGCAGGCGATCGCGCTCGCGCAGGAGATCGGCTATCCGCTCGTCGTGCGGCCGAGCTATGTGCTCGGTGGCCGGGCGATGGAGATCGTGCACGGCGACAAGGACCTCGAGCGCTACATGCGCGAGGCCGTCAAGGTGAGCGAGAAGTCGCCGGTGCTGCTCGACCGCTTCCTCGACGACGCGATCGAGGTCGACGTCGACTGCATCTCCGACGGCGGCGAGGTGATGATCGGCGGGATCATGGAGCACGTCGAGCAGGCGGGCATCCACTCGGGCGACTCGGCCTGCTCGCTGCCGCCGTACTCGCTGCCGAAGAAGCTCCAGGACGAGATGCGCCGGCAGACGGCGCTGATGGCCCGCGCCCTCAAGGTCGTCGGCCTGATGAACGTGCAGTTCGCAATCCAGGGCGACGTGTCGGGCGACGGCGATGCGGCGGTGATCTACGTGCTCGAGGTCAATCCGCGCGCTTCGCGCACCGTGCCCTTCGTGTCGAAGGCGACCGGCGAGCCGCTCGCCAAGATCGCCGCGCGCTGCATGATCGGCCAGAAGCTCGCCGACCAGAAGGGCGTGCACGGCGAGGTCGTGCCGCCGTATTTCTCGGTCAAGGAAGCGGTCTTTCCCTTCAACAAGTTCCCTGGCGTCGACCCGATCCTGGGCCCCGAGATGCGCTCGACCGGCGAGGTGATGGGCGTCGGCCGCACCTTCGGCGAGGCGATGCTGAAGAGCCAGCTCGGCGCCGGCTCGCGGCTGCCGACCCGGGGCACGGTCTGCATCACGGTCAGGAACACCGACAAGGAACGTGCCGTCGTCGTCGCGCGCGAGCTGCATGCGCTCGGCTTCTCGCTCGTCGCCACGCGCGGCACGGCGGCCGCCATCGCCGAGGGCGGCGTGCCGGTGCGCGCGGTCAACAAGGT
The DNA here is from genome assembly GCA_039935975.1 of Caldimonas sp. Classification (GTDB taxonomy): domain Bacteria; phylum Pseudomonadota; class Gammaproteobacteria; order Burkholderiales; family Burkholderiaceae_C; genus Schlegelella_A. The sequence goes on along the minus strand of JBDTJD010000033.1, from coordinate 1,505 downwards.
GAAGGACGGGCGGCCGAACATCGTCGACCTGCTGAAGGGCAACGAGATCCAGCTCGTCTTCACCACCGTCGACGAGACGCGCACGGCGATCGCCGACTCGCGCCACATCCGCCAGGCGGCGCTCGCCCATCGCGTCACCTACTACACCAGCATGGCCGGCTGCGAAGCGGCCGTCAAAGGCATGAAGCATCGCGACGACCTGGGCGTCACTTCGCTCCAGGAGCTGCACTCGCAGCTGCACTAAACTGCTCTCCAGTCGCCGCCGCCGGAGCAACCTGGCGGCGGTTTTTCTTTTTTGCCGAGGTTTCCATGGCCACCATCCCGCTCACCCGACGCGGCTTCGAAAAGCTCAAGGACGAGCTCGCCCGCCTGAAGAACGTCGAGCGCCACGCCGTCATCCAGGCGATCTCCGAGGCGCGCGCCCAGGGCGATCTTTCCGAGAACGCCGAGTACGAGGCCGCCAAGGACAAGCAGGGCTTCATCGAGGGCCGCATCCTCGAGATCGAGAGCAAGCTCGCGGCGGCGCAGGTCATCGACCCGTCGACACTCGATGCCGAAGGGCGCGTCGTCTTCGGCTCGACCGTCGACCTCGAGGAGGAAGAGTCGGGCACGGCGGTCACGTACCAGATCGTCGGTGACGACGAGGCCGACCTGAAGCAGGGCCTGATCTCGATCAGCTCGCCGATCGCGCGGGCGCTGATCGGCAAGGTCGAGGGCGACGTCGCCGAGGTCCAGGCGCCCGTCGGCCTGAAGAGCTACGAGATCATGGCGGTGCGCTACGAGTGACTCTGCGATGACCGCCGCGCGGCTCGCAAGATTCGCGGGCTGGCTGGCGGGGTTCTGGGCCGGCGCGATCGCGGCGACCGGGTTCGTCGCTGCGCCGACGCTTTTCGCCGTCCTGCCGCGCGCCGATGCCGGGCGCGTCGCCGCACGACTTTTCCAGATCGACGCCAATGTCGGCCTCGCGGCCGGCGTGATCCTGCTGATCCTTGCGACCCGCGGCGCCGACGCGGTGCGCCCGGCCGGATCGTCGCGCTTCAGCGTCGAGCTGATGCTCGTGCTGGGGGCGCTCTTCTGCATCGTCGCCGGTCATTTCGCGGTCGAGCCGATGATCGAGGCGGCACGTCGCGGAGAAGGCGGTCCTTCGTTCGCCGTGCTGCACGGCGTCGGATCGGTCTTCTTCGTCGCGAAGTTCCTGGCCGTGGCAGTCCTCGCGTGGCGGCTGACCGCCCGGCGCGGCGCCGCTACGAGCGCTGCGCCGACTTCTTGAGGCTGGTCACCTTCTTGCGCGCGCGCTTGAGCGTGCCGCCCGCCGCCAGCCTCATGTTGCCGACGACCGTCACCTTCTTCACCTGCGGCCGGTGATTGCCGCTCTTGGCGAATTTCAACACCTTGACGACCTTCGGGCCCGGCATCCGGTCTTCCTTCTCGACCTTGGCCTTTTCCACCGGAGGACGCCAGAGCACGAGGAGCTTGCCGATGTGCTGGACCGGCGCTGCGCCGAA
>JBDTJD010000032.1:0-3803 GCA_039935975.1 Caldimonas sp. | reverse complement strand
TCGCGCCCGTGCTGACGCCGCCGCCCTTCCCTCGGAGCCGCCCGCGGCGACTGCGTCGCGACGCCTGGAGCCGCGATCTCGTGCGCGAGTCGCGCCTGCACCCGAGCGACCTCATCCTGCCGGTCTTTGTGCTCGATGGCCAGGGCCGGTCCCAGGACGTCGCCTCGATGCCGGGTGTCCAGCGCGTCTCGCTCGACCGCCTGCTGCCGATCGCCGAGGAGTGCGTGCGCCTCGGCATTCCGGTGCTGGCCCTCTTTCCCGTGATCGAGCCGTCGCTGAAGAGCGACGACGGCCGCGAGGCGCTCAATGCCGAGGGCCTCGTGCCGACGGTCGTGCGCGCCCTGAAGCAGCGCTTTCCCGAGCTCGGCGTGATGACCGACGTCGCCCTCGATCCGTTCACCTCGCACGGCCAGGACGGCCTGCTCGACGACTCCGGCTACATCGTCAACGACGAGACCGTCGCGGTGCTCACCCAGCAGGCCCTGGTGCAGGCCGAGGCCGGTGTCGACATCGTCGCGCCGAGCGACATGATGGACGGCAGGATCGGAGCGATTCGAGACGCGCTCGAATCGCACGGCGCGATCCACACCCGGATCATGGCCTACAGCGCCAAGTACGCGAGCGCCTTCTACGGCCCCTTCCGCGACGCGGTCGGCTCCGCGTCCAACCTCGGCAAGAGCAACAAGAAGGTCTACCAGATGGACCCGGCGAACAGCGACGAGGCGCTGCGCGAGGTCGCGCTCGACATCGCCGAGGGCGCCGACATGGTGATGGTCAAGCCCGGCCTGCCGTATCTCGACATCGTCCGCCGCGTCAAGGACGAGTTCGGCCTGCCGACCTTCGCCTACCAGGTGAGCGGTGAATACGCGATGCTGAAGGCGGCCGCGCAGAACGGCTGGCTCGACCACGACGCGACGATGATGGAAGTGCTCGGCGCCTTCAAGCGCGCCGGCGCCGACGGCGTCCTCACCTACTTCGCGCTCGAAGCGGCGCGGCTGCTCAAGCGCGCCGGCTAGGCCGATTGCCGCCATGGCGACGCCGCTGCGCGCGTTCCACATCGTCGGCGACCAGTTCACCGAGCTCGAAGGTCTGCCCGAGACGCTGCCGGCACAGGGTTATCTTTGGGTCGCGACGGCCCGGCCCGCGCTGGAGGAGGTGCTGCCTGAGGTCCAGGCGCGGCTGCAGTCGTGGACAGGCTCCCAGCTCTTCGACCTGCACATCTCCGACCTTGCCAACCGGCAGCTGCCGTCGACCTATGACTACACCTCGGCCTACGACCTGATGGTCTTCCGGCGCCTGGCCGCCCACGCGATTGCCGCGATCGACCAGGACGGCGCACCGACGCAGGGAGCGCAGAACGCGATCGACATGATCGACACCAGCCCGGTCGGGTTCGTGGCCTTCGACCGTGTCCTTCTCACCGTCCATCCCACCGATTGCCAGGTGCGAGAGTTCTTCGCCCACCGGCTGCAGAACCAGACCTCGTCGACGGCGGAGGGACGGGCCGCGGCGCGCATGCCGACCAGCCCGGCCGACCTGATGCTGCGCATGGTGAACTACATGGTCGACAGCTATCTCGCGCTGCGCCGGATTCTCACCAAGCAGCTCGACGAGCTCCAGGACCAGCTCTTCGGCGCGCGTCGCGTGCGCGGCGGCTGGCGCCTCCTGCTCGACTCGCGCAACGCCCTGCACCTGCTCGAGGACACCTGCGAGGACCAGCGCGCCGCGGTCACCGAATGGCTCGACGCCCTCGAGGAATGGCCGGCACCCGACAGCGAGGGGCAAAAGCGCGAGCGCGAGCAGCTGCGCGTTCGCTCGCGCGACGTCCTCGAGCACATCGAGCGCGTGATCTCGCACGTGCGCCGGCTGGAGGCATCGTCCGAGACCGCCGTACAGATGCACTTCGCCGAGCAGGGCAACCGCACCAACAACATCATGCGCACGCTCACCGTGCTGACCGCGATCTTCCTGCCGCTCAACCTCGTCACCGGCTTCTTTGGCATGAACTTCGTCGGCCTGCCGCTGATCCACAGCCCGACCGGCTTCTGGACCGTGTTCCTCGCCATGCTCGCGCTCGGCGTCGGCATGAGCGTCTTCTTCTGGCGCAAGCGCTACCTGGGCCGCACCTGAGCGCTGTGGCGTCGACGGAGTTCTCCTGGGGGCGCAGGCAGCTGGCGCTTCTGGTCCTGCTCACGCTCGCGTGGGGCCTCAACTGGCCGGTGATGAAGCTCGGCGTCTCGAGCTATCCGCCGCTCGCGTTCCGGGCAGTTTCGATGTGGCTCGGCCTGCCGGTCCTCGCGTTCGTGCTGCACGCGATGCGCGTGTCGTTCGCGATCGAGCGTCGCGACTGGCCGGCGCTCGCCGCCCTCGCCGTCACCAACATGCTCGTCTGGCACGTGCTCGCGATCGTCTCGATCCAGTCGCTGTCGTCGGGGCGGGCGGCGATCCTCGGCTACACGATGCCGATCTTCTCGGCGCTCTGGGGCGTGACGCTTTTCGACGAGCGGCTGCGCGCTCGCCACGTCGCCGGCATCGTCGCCGCGGGCCTTGGCGTCGCCCTGCTTCTCTGGCACGAGCTCGGCTCGCTCGCGGGCTCGCCGCTCGCGGCGCTCGGCATGCTCGTCGCCGCCGCGGTGTGGGCGCTCGGCACGCAGCAGATGCGCCGAACCCGGATCGTCGCGCCGACGCTGGCGATCGTCTTCTGGATGACGGTCGCGACAGCCGGGGCGATGACCGCGCTCACCGCTTTTTTCGAGCACGACCGCTGGGGCCTGCCCGATGCGCCGACGTGGTCGGCCATCGCCTACAACGCCGTCTTGATCTTCGGCATCGCCCAGCCGATCTGGCTCGTCCTTGCGCGCAACCTTCCACCGGTCGCCTCAAGCATGTCGGTCATGATGATCCCGGTGCTCGGCACGATCGCCGGCGCGTGGTGGCTCGGCGAGCGGCTGCACTGGCAGGACGGCGCGGCGATCGTTCTCGTGCTCGTCGCGATCGCCTCGGTGATGTGGCCGGTGCGTCAGCGCGCGTAGGGATCGGCGAAGCCCAGGCCGGCGAGGATGGCCGTTTCGCGCGCTTCCATCCTTTTCGCGTCGGCGTCGCGCTCGTGGTCGAGCCCTTGCGCGTGCAGTGTGCCGTGGACGAGCAGATGCGCGTAGTGCGCGGCAAGCGCGACGCCTTGCGCCTTCGCCTCGTCCTCGATGACCGGTGCGCACAGCACGAGGTCGGCGCTGAGGAGCGGCTCGGTCGCATACGAAAAGGTGAGCACGTTGGTCGCGTGGTCCTGATCGCGAAAGTCGCGATTCAACGCGAGGCCTTCTTCAGCATCGACGATGCGCACCGTGATCTCGGCCGGCTGTTCGAGCGCAGCGCGGATCCAGCGGGCAACGTCGGCGCGGGCGATCGCGCCCCGATGGCGTGCGTCGACGAACTGGAGCGAGAGGCGCAGCGGCGGCCGACCGCGGCGTGCCGGTGCCGAAGGTTCAGCCGCGCTCTGGGTCAGCCGCGTCATAGGCCTCGACGATGCGCGCGACGAGCGGATGGCGGACGACGTCGGCGGAGGTGAAGCGCGTCGTCGCGATCCCCTTCACGTCGCGCAGCACCTGCTCGGCCTCGACCAGGCCGGAGATCGTGCCCTTTGGCAGATCGATCTGGCTGGTGTCGCCGGTGACGACGGCCTTCGAGCCGAAGCCGATCCGGGTCAGGAACATCTTCATCTGCTCGGTGGTCGTGTTCTGCGCCTCGTCGAGGATGACGAAGGCGTGGTTGAGCGTGCGGCCGCGCATGAAGGCGAGCGGCGCGAC
>JBDTJD010000031.1:0-2653 GCA_039935975.1 Caldimonas sp. | reverse complement strand
TCGACCGACGAGGTCAAGGTGCAGATCGTGCACGCGGCGGTCGGTGGCATCAGCGAGAGCGACATCAACCTCGCGATCGCCTCGAAGGCCGTGATCATCGGCTTCAACGTGCGGGCCGATGCGGGCTCGAGGAAGCTCGCCGAGAACAACGGCGTCGACATCCGCTACTACAACATCATCTACGACGCGGTCGACGAGATCAAGGCGGCAATGACCGGCATGCTCGCACCCGAGCAGCGCGAGGAGACGATCGGCACGGCCGAGATCCGCACGGTGTTCGTGGCGTCGAAGATCGGCACCGTGGCGGGCTCGATGGTCACGGCCGGCATCGTCCGTCGCGGCGCTCGCTTCCGCCTGCTGCGCGAGAACGTCGTCATCTACACCGGCGAGGTCGAGTCGGTGCGGCGGATCAAGGACGACGTGCGCGAAGTCGCTGCCGGCTTCGAGTGCGGCATCAAGCTGAAGAACTACAACGACATCAAGGAAGGCGACCTGCTCGAGTTCTTCGAGGTCAAGGAAATCGCCCGGACGCTGTAGGCGGAACACGGCTTCGACCGATCCCCGCCTCCAAAAGAGGCGGGGTTTTCGTTTGGGCCGAAGGAATGACCATGCGACACAAACCATCGATCCCGAACCGCGGCTTTCGCGTCGCCGATCAGATCCAGCGCGACGTCGCGGAGCTGATCCGCGATCTGAAGGATCCGCGCATCGGCATGGTGACGATCCATGCCGTCGAGGTCACGCCCGACTACGCCCACGCGACCGTGTTCTTCTCGGTCCTGATCGGCGATCCGGCCGGCTGCGAGCAGGCGCTGAACGAGGCCGCCGGCTTCATCCGCAACGGGCTCTTCAAGCGGCTGCAGATCCACACGGTGCCGACGCTGCACTTCAAGTTCGACCGCACGACCGAGCGCGCCGCCGAGCTGACCGCGCTGATCGCCAAGGCGAATTCGACGCGCGCGAAGGACGACTGAGATCATGGCGACGTCGAGCTTCCAGGCCAGACCGCGTATCGCCAGACGGGCGGTCCACGGCGTGCTCCTGCTCGACAAGGCCGCAGGCCTCTCGAGCAACGACGCCGTCCAGAAGGCCAAGCGGCTCTTTCGCGCCGAGAAAGTCGGCCACACCGGCACGCTCGACCCGCTCGCCAGCGGCCTGCTGCCCCTGTGCTTCGGCGCGGCGACGAAGTTCGCGCAGGCGAGCCTCGATGCCGACAAGCGCTATCTCGCGACGCTGAAGCTTGGCAGCACATCGACGACCGGCGACGGCGAAGGCGAGATCACGATCGTCGGCGAAGCGAAGGTGGATCGCTCGATGATGGAGAGCACGTGCGCGTCCTTCGTGGGCACCATCGACCAGGTCCCGCCGATGCATTCGGCGCTCAAGCGCGACGGCAAGCCCCTCTACGAGTACGCGCGCGCCGGCATCGAGCTCGAGCGCGAGCCGCGACGCGTCACGATCCACTCGATTTCAGTCGTCGAAGGCGAGGGCGATCGCTGGATGATCGACGTTTCGTGCACCAAGGGCACCTACATCCGCACGCTCGCGGCGGACATCGGCGCCGCGCTCGGCTGCGGGGCCTATCTTGCGGCGCTGCGCCGGACCGGAAGCGGCTCGCTCTCACTCGGCGCGGCCGTCACGCTCGATGACCTGGCGGCACTCGACAGCGAGGCGCTCGAAGCGACGCTGCTGTCCGCCGATGCGCTTGTGGCCGCGTGGCCGCGCGTCGTCCTCACCGCCGAAGATGCCGGCCGGTTCCTCTCCGGCGTCCGTCGTCGTCTCGCCCTGCGCGACGCTCCGGCGGTCCGCGTCTACGGGCCGGACCCCGGCGCGTTTCTCGGCACCGGCCACATCGCCGGCGGCGAGCTGATCGCCACCCGTCTCCTCAGCCCGCTCGAAGTCGAGGCGCTCGTCGCGCGTCGCCGTCCCCAGACCGAACCCGAAAGCGTCTCCGCATGACCCGCCAGATCCGAAACATCGCCATCATCGCCCACGTCGACCACGGCAAGACCACGCTGGTCGACCAGCTCCTGCGCCAGAGCGGCACCTTCCGCGCCAACGAGAAGGTCGCCGAGCGGGTCATGGACTCGAACGACCTCGAGAAGGAGCGCGGCATCACGATCCTGGCCAAGAACTGCGCTGTCGAGTGGAAGGGCACGCACGTCAACATCGTCGACACGCCGGGCCACGCCGACTTCGGCGGCGAGGTCGAGCGCGTGCTCTCGATGGTCGACTCGGTGCTCCTCCTGGTGGATGCCGTCGAAGGGCCGATGCCGCAGACGCGCTTCGTCACCAAGAAGGCGCTCGCTCTCGGCCTGAAGCCGATCGTGGTCGTCAACAAGGTCGACCGGCCGGGTGCGCGCGAGGACTACGTCGTCAATGCCACCTTCGATCTGTTTGACAAGCTCGGCGCCACCGAGGCGCAGCTCGATTTCCCCGTCATCTACGCCTCCGGACTGAATGGCTGGGCAACGCTCGAGAAGGGCGCGACCGGCACCGATCTGGCACCGCTGTTCGACGCCGTGCTGGAGCATGTGCCTGCCCATGCCGGCTCGCCCGACGATCCGCTGCAACTGCAGATCTGCTCGCTCGACTACTCGACCTACGTCGGCCGGATCGGCATCGGCCGGATCAACCAGGGCACGCTCAAGCC
>JBDTJD010000030.1:0-4133 GCA_039935975.1 Caldimonas sp. | reverse complement strand
TCGGCCGACACGCCCACGTGCTCGGCGGCGCCGATCGCGGCAAGCGCGTTGAGCTGGTTGTGCTCGCCGAGGAGCGACCAGTCGACGCGTGCGATCTTGAGGCCGCCGCGCAATACGTCGAAGGCGTGCGGCTCGCCGCGCGCGCGCAGCATGCCGGGCGCCTCCTTCTTGGCGCCGAAGCGCTGCACTTCGCTCCAGCAGCCCATCGCGAGGACGCGCTGCAACGCGTCGTCGCGCGCGTTGACGACGATCCGCCCATGGCTCGGGATCGTGCGCACGAGATGGTGAAACTGGCGCTCGATGTCGGCGAGCGAGTCGAAGATGTCGGCGTGGTCGAACTCGAGGTTGTTGAGGATCGCCGTGCGCGGCCGGTAGTGGACGAACTTGCTGCGCTTGTCGAAGAAGGCGGTGTCGTATTCGTCGGCCTCGATCACGAAAGGCGCCGAGGACGCGCCCAGGCGCGCCGAGACCTTGAAGTCGAGCGGCACGCCACCGACCAGAAAGCCCGGCGCCAGCCCCGCCTTCTCGAGGATCCAGGCCAGCATCGAGGTCGTTCCGGTCTTGCCGTGCGTGCCGGCGACAGCGAGGACGTGGCGCCCGGCGAGGACGTGGTCTGCGAGCCACTGCGGACCGCTCGTGTACTTCGCGTTCGCATCGAGCAGCGCCTCGAGGAGCGGGTTGCCGCGCGTGATCGCGTTGCCGATCACGAACAGATCGGGCGCGAGCGCGAGCTGGCCGGCGTCGTAGCCCTCGATCAGCTCGATGCCGAGCGCGGCGAGCTGGTCGCTCATCGGCGGGTAGACGTTGGCGTCGCAGCCGGTGACGCGGTGCCCGGCTTCGCGGGCGAGTGCCGCGAGGCCGCCCATGAACGTGCCGCAGATTCCGAGGACATGCAGATGCATCGAACGATTCTAGAAGTGCGACCTGTGAAGTCGGGTGATGGGGATGCGGCCGAGTCGGACATCTTCCGCATCGGCCATGCGAAAGGTGCGTCGCAATCTGCGTGCCCGCCGATCGGCGAGGCGGCTCAGGCGCGCAGGCTCTCGGCGGCAGCCGAGACGGTGGCTGCGATCTCGTCTGGGCCGTGCGCCGCGCTGACGAAGCCGGCCTCGTAGAGCGCCGGCGCGAGGTACACGCCGCGATCGAGCATGGCGTGGAAGAAGCGGTTGAAGCGCTCCTTGTCGGTGGCCATCACCTCGCGGTAGGTTTGCGGCAGTTCCGCGGAGAAGAAAAAGCCGAACATGCCGCCTTCGCAGTCGCCGGTCATCGCCACGCCGGCCCCCTGCGCCGCTTCGAGCAGGCCGGCGAGGAGACTCCGGGTGCGCTCGGCCAGGGTGTCGAAGAAGCCGGGCCTGGCGATCTCTTGCAATGTCGCCAGGCCGCACGCGGTGGCCACCGGGTTGCCCGAAAGCGTGCCGGCCTGATAGACCGGCCCGAGCGGGGCGAGCTGCTCCATGACGGCGCGCTTGCCGCCGAAAGCCGCGAGCGGCATGCCGCCGCCGATTACCTTGCCGAAGACGCTCAGGTCGGGTTCGAAGCCCGGGATCGCCTTGGCGTAGAGACTCTGCGCGCCGCCGAGGGCGACGCGAAAGCCGGTCATCACCTCGTCGAAGATCAGGAGCGAGCCGTGCGCGCTGCACAGCTCGCGCAGCCGCTTGACGAACGGCACCTGCGCGCGCACGAAGTTCATGTTGCCGGCGATCGGCTCGATCACGACGCAGGCGATCTGCGCGCCGTGCTGCGCGAATGCCTGCTCGATGCCGGCGACGTCGTTGTAGTCGAGGACCAGCGTGTCGCGCACGACGGCCTCCGGGACGCCGGCGCTGGTCGGATGGCCGAAGGTGGCCAAGCCCGAGCCGGCCTTGACGAGCAGGGCATCGGCGTGGCCGTGGTAGCAGCCCTCGAACTTGACGATCACGTTGCGCCCGGTCGCGCCGCGCGCCAGGCGCAGCGCGCTCATCGCCGCCTCGGTGCCCGAGCTCACGAGACGGAGCTGCTCGATCGACGGCACCAGGCCGATGATCGCCTCGACCAGCTCGGTCTCGCGCTCGGTCGGCGCGCCGAACGAGAGGCCGCCGTCGACCGCTGCGTGGACGGCGGCCTGCACGGCCGGATGGCGGTGGCCGAGGATCATGGGGCCCCACGAGCCGATGTAGTCGATGTAGCGCTTCCCCTCGGCATCGAAGAGAAAGGCGCCGTCGGCGCGGGCGATGAAGCGTGGCGTGCCGCCGACGGCGCGAAACGCGCGCACGGGCGAGTTCACACCCCCGGGGATGACGCGCTTGGCGCGCTCGAAAAGCTCGGCGTTCGTCATGGCCTCGTCGCGGGCACGGCCGCGCTTTTCAATGGACGTGGCGCGGGTTCTTGGGCGCCGTGACGGCCTCGCCCTCGCCAGCCGTGGGCGGCGTCTCGTCGCTGCCTTCGACATCGTCCTCGCCCTCGCCGGGCAGCGCCCAGAAGAAGCGGTCGGGGATGACGTTGCCCATGCCGGGACGGAAGCCCGCGTCGAGCGCCTGGTCGAGGAAGGCCAGCGATTCGCCGACGGCGGCGTGCAGCTCGACGCCGGTCGCGATCAGGGCGGCAAGCGCGGCCGAGAGCGTCTCGCCGGCGCCGACGAACGTGGTCTCGAAGCGCTCGAACTTCTCGCCCGTGATCGCGCCCTGAGGGGAGGCGAGAACGTTGTCGAGGAACTGGTCGGGCAACGGGATGCTGGTGACGAGCACGTGCCGCGCGCCGTGCTTGTTGGCGGCAATGGCGATCTCGCGCGACGAAGCCGGCCGTTCACCGTCCCATTCGGGAAGCAGGAAATCGGTGAGCGTCTGGTGGCTGCCGACGAGCACTTCGGTCTGCGGCAGGACAAGCTCGCGAAAGGCCTCGAGGTAGGCCTGCTGCTCGTCCTCCTCGACCCAGGCGAGGTTGGGGAGGTAGGCGATGAGGGGCACGTCGGGATAGTCGGACAGGATCTCGGCGACTGCGCTCACACCTTCGGTCGAGCCGAGAAAGCCCACCTTCCAGGCTGCGATGGTCACGTCCTCGAGGACGCTGCGCGCCTGCTCCACGATCACGTCGGCGTCGATTGCGTGGTGATCGAAGATCTCGGCCGTGTCGCGCATGACGATGCTCGTGATGACCGGCAAGGCATGCGCGCCCATCGCGGCAATCGTCGACACGTCGCCCGCGCTGCCGCCCGCGCCGCTCGGGTCGTTGACGTTGAAGCTCATGACGCACGCCGGCGCAGCCTGCTCTTCGAGGACGCCGGGTTCTTCACCGGCAGCAGGGGAGACGTCGGTCATGGAGTGCTCGAAAGGGGGACAGAGCCGTTCGCGAAGGGCCGCCGGAGACCTCTAGGCGAACGTGAAGAATGTTGCGTATGTACCTACACAGCCTTGCATTTTCTCGAGGGGCCATGCCTACAATCTGTTCGCATTGTAGTGAAGGCATGGCCCCGAAGGCATTGCACAGAGACGTGAGCGACCCCAAGACTTGGATGTGCCTGATCTGCGGCTGGATCTACGAAGAGGCAGCGGGCGACCCGGACCACGGTCTGGCCGCCGGAACGCCTTGGGCCGACGTGCCGATGAACTGGACCTGTCCGGAATGCGGCGCTCGCAAGGAAGACTTCGAGATGGTGCAGATCTGATCGGAAAGCGTTTGCGCGCCGCCGACGGGTCTTGCCACAGACCCCAGTTCGTTGAGGAGAACGCCAGGTGACGAACGCGGCCCCCGCCGAAACCGCCGGATTGAAGGTGCTGGTCATCGACGACAGCAACACCATCCGTCGCAGCGCCGAGATCTTCCTGAAGCAGGGCGGCTACGAGGTGCTTCTCGCCGAAGACGGCTTCGACGCGCTGTCGAAGGTCAACGACCACGACCCCGACCTCATCTTCTGCGACATCCTGATGCCCCGCCTCGACGGCTACCAGACCTGCGCGATCATCAAGCGCAACGCCAAGTTCCAGGGCGTGCCGATCATCATGCTGTCGTCGAAGGACGGCCTGTTCGACAAGGCGCGCGGCCGCATGGTGGGCTCCGAGGACTACCTCACCAAGCCCTTCACCAAGGACCAGCTGCTGACGGCGGTGCAGCAGCACCGGCGTTCGGCCTGAGCGGGCGGCGCAGCGCCACCGCAACGA
>JBDTJD010000029.1:0-2935 GCA_039935975.1 Caldimonas sp. | reverse complement strand
GCGTGCCGGTGCGGCGGTCGCCGCGGACGATGTCGACGGTGAAGCTCTCGTTGACGTTCAGGGCAGCGGCATTGGGCGCCGACACCTGGCCGAACTGGGTCAGCGGAATCGCGACGTCCTTGGTGCTTCCGGTCGCGCCGATCGGCAGCGTCTTGGCCTTCAGTGTATTGTTGAAGTGGAACTGGAACGTGACATGTTCCTTGCCGTCGCCGACGTTGTCGATGTGGATCTCGTACAGCGCGTTCGAGTCGAGCTTGAAGTAGTTCGGGCCGCCGTAGGCGTCCTGCAGCGGCAGGTAGTTGGCGATCATCGTCACGTAGCCGGCACGGCCGCCGGTGCCGTTGGCGGCGACGCCTTCGTAGCTGTTGAACATGTAGAAGTCGGTGCCGTCGACCTTCGGCGTCGCCGTGATCGATGGCGCCTCGCGGTGACTCGAGGCTTGGGCCGGCAGCGCCAGGCCGAGGCCGTACAGGGACGCGACCGCGGCCAGTACCGGCAGCAGTTTCGTGCGAAGGGCGGGTGTTGCTCTCATGGGTGTCTCTGCTCCAGGCTTTGGTTGACGATGAACCGACCTTCGGTCCCTCGAGTCGACGTCCGGCGCCGACCTTCAACCCCTACGCGCCGCCAGAGCAGACGGATGCGCGGATGCGGCCGGAATCGCCGAACGACCTCGAGTCGGCGTCGTCTCCTACATGCCCGCGCCTGCCGCGACCCTCGTCTGCTGGCAAGCGCGTAAGCTGCGCCCCGCCGTCGCGACCAAGCTGCGTCGACCGGAGAACGCCATGTTTTTGCCCTCGCCCTCGATCCGCCACCCTGCGCTGGCCCTGCTCGCGGTCGCCTCCTTCGCGGCGTTCGGAACCGCCCGCGCCGGCGGGCTCTGCACCGCGTCGAGCGCACGCACGTCGGCGCCCGTGGTCGAGCTCTACACCTCGGAAGGGTGCAGCTCCTGCCCGCCCGCCGACCGCTGGCTGTCCCGGCTCAAGTCCGATCCTTCCGTCGTCGCGCTCGCCTTTCACGTCGATTACTGGGACCGCCTCGGCTGGAAGGATCGCTTCGCGAGCGCGGCCTTCACCGACCGCCAGGCGCGTCAGCAGCCGAGCAACGGCGCGCGCTTCAGCTACACGCCGCAGGTCGTCGTCGACGGGCGCGACCGCACCGACTGGCCCTCGGTCGCGCTGTCGGCGACGGCGCGCGCGCCCTCCCCGGTCGACGTCGTGCTCAGCCACGAAGACGACCGCTTTGTGGCCACGGTCGTGCCGCAGCCGGATGCGCCCCGCAAGCTTGCCGCGTACTGGGCGGTCACGGAGCAGGGCCATGTCAGCGCGGTGAAGGCGGGCGAGAACGATGGCGTCACGCTCCACCACGACTTCGTCGTGCGCGACTACGAGCCGGTTGCCGCCTGGTCGGCGACGAGTGGAGAGAGCAGGATGCTGCGCTTCAAGCCGGCGACGACGGGCGATGCAGCCCATCCGCGCAGCATCAACCTCGTGGTCGTCGATGCCGCGACCGGCCGGCCGGTGCAGGCCGTCAAGATCGGCTGCTGACGCCGGACCGGCGCCGGGGGACTACCTGGCCGCGCGAAGCGCCGCCTTGAGCTCGACGCCGATCTCGGGCTTGGCCGCGAACGGATCGGTGGGATTCCGGATCTGCACGATGTCCTCGAGCCGCGTCTGCACGCTCGAGAGAGACTTCGGGTGGCTGTAGATGTAGAAGCGGCCGGCCTCGACCGCGTCGAACACGAAGCCGGCGACGTCGGCGGCGCTGAGCTTGCCGCGACCGACAGCGCGGTCGTTCATGGCCTTGCCGATCAGCTGGCTCTTCGTCGGCGCGCCTGCGGCGAGGGCCTGCGGGCGGTTGCGCTGGCTCTCGGTGATGCCGGTCGGCACGAAGAACGGACACAGCACCGATGCGCCGATCTGGTCGGTGACGAGACGAAGGTCCTGGTAGAGCGTCTCGCTCATCGCCACGACGGCGTGCTTGCTGACGTTGTAGACGCCCATGTTGGGCGCATTGATGAGCCCGGCCATCGAGGCGGTGTTGACGATGTGGCCTTCGTAGGCCGGATCCCTGGCCGCGGCCTCGAGCATCATCGGCGTGAAGACGCGGATGCCGTGGGCGACGCCCATCACGTTGACGCCGAGCACCCACTCCCAGTCGGCGACGGTGGTCTCCCAGATCAAGCCGCCGGCGCCGACCCCGGCGTTGTTGAAGACGAGGCTCGGCGCGCCGAAGCGTGCCAGCGTCGCCGCGCCGAGTGCCTCGACCTCGGCGGCCTTCGAGACGTCGAGGCGATACGGCAGCACCTTCGCGCCGAGACCCTCGATCTCCTTGGCGGCACGCTCGAGGGCATCGGCCTGGACGTCGGCCATCACGACGTTCATGCCGCGCAGGGCGGCCAGGCGCGAGGTCTCGAGGCCGAATCCCGAGGCGGCGCCGGTGATGACCGCCGTACCGTTTGCGAATCGCTTCATGCGCTGTCCTTCTGCTGAGCCTTGACGTGAAAGCCGATACGCGGGAAATGCACGTGGACCGTGCCCGCGCGTGCGTCGCTGCGCTCGATGACGACCTCGTCGTGGCCGAGGCCGACGACGGTGCCGAGGATCTCGTCGTGCGCGTAGTCCGCCGCGGCGATGCGGACCGGATCGCCCGAAGCGAACGGCTGGCCGGCCGCGACGGCGGTGGGCGCGAAGGACGTCGTCCTCGCCGCGAGCGCAATGGCCTCGTCGCTGCCCATCGGCGTCGAATCGCCTTGCCCGAAGGCAGCGACGCGCTCGTGCCAGCGCATCACATCCGGGTAGTCGGCAAGGATCGTCGCCACCGGCGGCGCGCGGCGCACGAACCAGATCGACTGCGTCGCGGAGAAATCGGCGATGCACGGCACCGCGCCGAGCAGGTAGGGCCGTCCGTCGCCGAGCATCGCGTCGAGACGGTCGAG
>JBDTJD010000028.1:0-6778 GCA_039935975.1 Caldimonas sp. | reverse complement strand
AGGTCGAGCGTCGAGGTGTTCGACGCGAGGATCGCGCCAGGCTTCATCACCTCGTCGAGCGTGTTGAACACCTGCTCCTTGACCTTCATGTCCTCGAACACCGCCTCGATCACGAGGTCGGCGTCCTTCAGCTCGTCGTACTTGAGGGTCGTCGACAGCAGCGCCATGCGCTCGTCGAGCTTGTCCTGCTTGAGCTTGCCCTTCTTGACCTGCGCCTCGTAGTTCTTGCGCATGATGCCGACGCCCTTGTCGAGCGCGTCCTGCTTCATCTCGAGCATCACAACCGGGATGCCGGCGTTGAGGAAGTTCATGGCGATGCCACCGCCCATCGTGCCGGCGCCGATGACACCCACCTTCCGGATGGGGCGCACCGGCGTGTCGGCCGGCACGTCGGGGATCTTGGTCGTCGCGCGCTCGGCGACAAAAGCGTGGCGCAGCGCCTTCGACTCGGGCGTCGCCATGAGCGCGGTGAAGATCTCGCGCTCCAGCTTCATGCCGTCGGCGAACTTCATCCGCACCGACGCGGCAACCGCGTCGACGCACTTCAGCGGCGCGGGGAAGTTCTTCGACATCGCGCCGACCGTGTTGCGCGCGAACTGGAAATAGGCGTCGCCGTTCGGATAGCTCATCTTCAGCTGACTCACGATCGGCAGCGGCCGCGCGTCAGCCTTCTCGCGTGCGAAGGCGACCGCCGCATCGACGACGTCGCTGTCGACGATCTTGTCGAAGAGCTTCTGTC
This sequence comes from Caldimonas sp., assembly GCA_039935975.1. Classification (GTDB taxonomy): domain Bacteria; phylum Pseudomonadota; class Gammaproteobacteria; order Burkholderiales; family Burkholderiaceae_C; genus Schlegelella_A. The sequence continues at coordinate 6,039 of JBDTJD010000028.1, read as the reverse complement.
CGGGCAGCGCCGCGAGCAGCTCGCTCTTCACCGGCTCGCCGCTCACGATCATGTTGAGCGCCGTCTCGACGCCGAGCACGCGCGGCAGGCGCTGCGTGCCACCGGCACCGGGAATGAGGCCGATCTTCACTTCCGGCAGCGCGATCTGCGCGCCCTTCGCGGCGACCCGGTAGTGACAGCCGAGCGCGAGCTCGAGACCGCCGCCCATCGCGACGCTGTGAACCGCGGCGACGATCGGCTTCGGGCTCGCCTCGAGCGCGGCGATCACCGAGAGCAGATTCGGCTCGGCGCCAGCCTTCGGCGAGCCGAACTCACGGATGTCGGCGCCGCCGGAGAAGGCTTTGCCGGCGCCGGTGACGACGATCGCCTTCACCTTGGTGTCGGCGAGCGCCTTGTCGAGTCCGTCGACGATGCCACGCCTCGTGTCGTAGCCGAGGCCATTGACCGGCGGGTTGTCCATCGTGATGACGGCGACGTCGCCGCGCAACTCGTAATTCGCGCTCATGACAGATCCTCGTGAAGGGCCGCCGCACGACCGGGCGGCAGCAAAAAGAACGTTCGTTCGATTCTAGGCGTGCGCCGCGTGCGGGGCTGATGAGACAGACCCCACGTAGCACCGACCGACCGTCTTCGAGATAGAGAAATGCCGGAGAGACCTCGGCGCATCGCGCCGATAGGATCGGCACGTCCGGAACAACCTCCCCTGAGGCGTCGATTTGCGCGTGAGTATTCTTGGTGCGGGCGCCGTGGCCTGCGGCGCCGCTGCCGCTCTGGTTCGCGCCGGGCACGATCCCTTGCTGTGGTCGCCCTCGGGCCGGCGTACGGCGGCGTTTGCCGCCGGCGAGCCGCTCGTCGCGACCCACGCCCTCGAGGCGACGTTCGTTCCGCGCGTGGCTTCCAGCGCTGCCGACGCGGTGGCCCAGGCTGACGTCGTGATGGTCGCGTTGCCCGGATACGGCCACAAGTCGGTGCTTGACGCGGCCGCGCCCCACCTCCGCGAGGGGCAGCCGGTCATCATCAGCTCGCACCTTTCCTTCGGTGCGCTCTACCTGTCCAGGCTCATCGCCCGGCGCGGCGTCGCCGCTCCCATCGTCGTCTGGGGGACCACGCTGACCACCGGCCGCCAGGTGAGCCCGACCGAGGTGAACGTGGCGACGGTTCGCCAGCGCGTCGACATGGCGACGCTGCCGGCGAGCGCCATCGACGCCGGCCATGCCTTGTGCACCGAGCTCTTCGGCGACCACTTCGTCAAGCGCGACGGGCTCCTCGCGATCGCGCTGAGCAACCTCAACCCGCAGAACCACCTCGGCATCGCCTTGCTGAACCTGACCCGCATGGAGCGCGGCGAGACCTGGGGCCAGGGCGAGAACGTGACGCCGGCGGTGGGCCGGCTGATCGAGGCGCTCGACGAGGAGCGCCTGGCGATCGCGGCCGCCTTCGGCCTCACGGTCCGGACCGTGAAGGAGCACTTCTCGCTCTCCTTCCACGTGCCTGCCGCCAGCGTCTCCGAGATGAACCAGGAGATGCATCGACAGGGCCGCGGCGGCATTGGCCCGAAGACGGCAGAGAGCCGCTACGTGCTCGAGGACGTACCGTTCGGGCTGCTGCCGACGGTCGTCCTCGGCCGCCTCGCAGGGCGCCCGGCCACCCTGCACGAGGCCGGCATGGCGCTCTTCTCGGCCGCCTACGGCAGGGACTTCACGAAAGACAACGACCTGTTGCCGGAGCTGGCGCTCGAGCGCCTGTCGGCCACGGAGTTACAGCAGCTGGCGCGCGCCGGCCATGATTCCAATCAACCCAGGGAGCAGTGATGATGAATCGAAATCGGATCAGACTTTTGGCAGCGGCACTCGCGGTCGCCGCCGCCTCGACCGCCGGGGCGCAGGAGATCGACAGCGTCGTCAAGAAGCTGCAGGCGACCAACACGATCACCATCGGCTATCGCGAAACGCTTCTGCCGACCTCGTATCTCGACGACCAGAAGAAGCCGACCGGCTACGCGATCGAGATGTGCATGCGCATCCTCGACGAGGTCAAGACCGAGCTGAAGCTTCCCCAGATCAAGGTCGACTACGTGCCGGTGAACATCCAGAACCGGCAGGCCCTGGTCGCCAACGGAACGGTCAACCTGGAATGCGGAGGGACGGTCAATACCTTCGCGCGAAACCGGCAGGTCGACTTTTCGCCGGTCAGCTACGTGGCGGCAAGCCAGCTGCTGGTGCTGAAGAGCTCGCACATCTCGAAATTCGAGGACCTCAACGGCAAGATCGTCGCCGTCGCCACCGGCGGCAGCAGCGAGCCGGAGCTGAAGCACATCATCGAGGTGAACAAGCTGAACGTCCGGATCCTGAACGTCGATGACCACGCCGCCGGGCTCATTGCCGTGGAAACCCGCCGCGCGGATGCCTACTTCAACGACAACGCCGCGTTCTTCAGCCTCATCAAGCAATCGAAGAACTCCGCCAACCTCGCGGTCGTCGGACCCGAATACGGCTACTCGCCGCAAGGCTTCATGGTCCCCAAGAACAACCCGACGTTCCTGTGGATCGTCAACCACGCCATGGGCAAGATGTTCAAGTCCGGCGAGGCGGAGAAGATCTACGACAAGTGGTTCGGCCCCTTCGGCGGGAAGGTCACGCCGAAGCTGCGGGCAGCGTGGGAGACGGCGTCCTACCCGGAGTGACCGTCCGCCCGTGAACTACCACTGGGACTGGGGAGTCCTGCTGCGGGAGCCCTACTGGGGCTGGCTCTGGACGGGCTTGGGCTGGACGCTGCTGCTCAGCCTCGGCAGCTGGATCATCGCCCTCGCCATGGGCATCAGCGCCGGCGTCGCCCGGAGCATGCCCATGCGCTTCGTTCCGACGCTGGCGAGCATCTACATCCAGGTCTTTCGCAACATACCGCCCCTGGTCCAGCTGTTCCTCTGGTACTTCGTCTTCCCGGAGGTGGCGCCCGAGTCGCTGGGGATGTGGATCAAGCGGGAGTTGCCGAATCCGGAGTTCGTGACGGCGATCGTCGGCATCGGCCTGTTCTCGGGCGCTCGCGTCGCCGAGCAGGTTCGCGCCGGTGTCGACGCGGTGGGCATCCGCCTCATGCCAGCGGCGCTGGCGACCGGCCTGCGGCCCTTGCAGGCGTATCGCCTGGTCGTCCTGCCTCTCGGACTTCGCGCGATCTTCGGCCCGCTGACCTCCGAGTTCCTGATCACCGTGAAGATGTCGTCGATCAGTCTCACGATCGGCATGCTGGAGCTCACGGCCCAGAGCCGGCACATCGAAAACTACACGTTCCATGGCCTGGAGTCCTTCGCGGTGGCCACGGCCGTGTATCTCGTGCTCGGCCTGGCCGTGACCGGGCTGATGCACGCCATCGATGCCCGCTTCGGCGCCCTCGGCCAGGCTCGCACGCGCTCATGAGCGATTTCGACTGGGGGGTCATCGCCCGCTCGTGGCCGTTCCTCGCCGAGGGCATGGCGCTCAGCGCGCTGCTCGTGGCGGTCGCCACCGCAGGCGGCCTGGTGTTTGGCTTCGGCCTGGCACTGATGCGTCGCTCGGATCGCGCCCTGCTCGCCGCACCGGCGGCGGCGTATGTGACGGTGATGCGCTCGGTGCCGCTGATCCTGGTCCTGTTCTGGTTCTACTTCCTGGTGCCGCTGGTGATCGGCCGGCCGGTCGGATCGCTGGCCGCGGCGCTGATCGCCTTTGTCCTGTTCGAGGCCGCGTTCTATTGCGAGATCATCCGGGCCGGCATGGCCAGCGTGCGCCCCGGGCAGATCGAGGCGGCGCAGGCAACCGGCATGCGGCCGTGGCAGGTGATGCGGCTCGTCATCCTGCCGCAGGGCGTGCGGGCGATGACGCCCTTGCTGCTCAACCAGGTCATCATCGTGTTCCAGGACACGTCGCTGGTCTATGTGGTCGCTCTTCGCGACTTCATGACCGCCGCGAGCGTCGTGGCATCGCGCGACGGCCGGCCCACGGAGATGTACACGCTGGTCGCCGTGGTCTACCTGGCGATCTGCTATTCGCTGTCGAAGGTGGTCGACCGTTACGCAAAGGCTCGCACTCGATGATCGTGCTCGAGAACGTCCAGAAGTTCTATGGAACGAACCAGGTCCTGCGCGACTGCACCGCCACCGTCAACCTCGGCGAGGTGGTCGTCGTCTGCGGCCCGTCGGGCTCGGGCAAGAGCACGCTCATCAAGTGCATCAACGGGCTGGTGCCGATCGACCGGGGAACCATCACGGTGGACGGGGTCTCGGTCACCGACCGCCGCACCGACCTGCCCTCCTTGCGCACCCACATCGGCATGGTGTTCCAGAACTTCGAGCTCTATCCGCACATGACGGCGCTGCAGAACGTGAGCCTGGCGCAGGTTCATGTCCTGCGCCGCTCGCGCGCCGATGCCGACGCGCGCTCCGAGCAGCTGCTGGCGCGGGTCGGTCTGTCGGCCAAGCTGGCCAGCCGGCCCGATGAGCTTTCCGGAGGTCAGCAGCAACGGGTGTCGATCGCACGCGCCCTCGCCATGGACCCGAAGGCCATGCTTTTCGACGAGCCGACGTCGGCACTCGATCCCGAGATGATCAACGAGGTGCTCGAGGTGATGCAGGCGCTTGCGCTCGATGGCATGACGATGATGGTGGTCACGCACGAGATGGGATTCGCGCAGCGGGTCGCCGACCGGGTCCTGTTCATGGATGGAGGCGAGATCCTCGAGGACGTGACGAAGGAGCAGTTCTTCCAGTCGCCGTCGACCGAGCGCGCCCGCCAGTTTCTCGACAAGGTCCTCACTCACTAGCGCGCCAGCATCGGCACGGCCGTGCCGAAGCCGCTCAGACCTCGAGCCACTCCTTGCGGATCTCGACGTCGGCGAGAAGCTGGGTCGGCGTGCCTTCGAAGACGATCGAGCCGTGGCCCATGACGTAGCAGCGCTTGGAAATCGCCAGCGCGATCGTGAGCTTCTGCTCGACGAGGAGCACCGACACGCCGCGCTCGTTCAGCGTCTTCAGGTACTCGGCCACGAGCTCGACGATCTTCGGTGCGAGGCCTTCGGTGGGCTCGTCGATCATGATCAGATCAGGATCGCCCATCAGCGTGCGGCAAAGCGTCAGCATCTGCTGCTCGCCCCCGGAAAGCACGCCGGCTTCGGTGTGCTCGCGCTCCTTCAAGCGCGGGAACATGCGGTACATGTCGTCGAACGACCATCGCGGCGCCTTCTTGCCGCTCTTGCGTTTCTTCTCGCCGAGCTGCAGGTTCTCGTGGACCGTGAGTTTGGGAAAGATGTCGCGGTTCTCGGGCACGTAGCCGATGCCGCGATGGGCGATGTCGTAGGTCTTCTGGCCCAGGAGCTCTTCGTCGCGCAGGCGGATCGAACCTTCGCCGTGCACCAGGCCCATGATGGCCTTGACCGTCGTCGACCTCCCCGAGCCGTTGCGCCCGAGCAGGGCGACGATCTCGCCCTCGCCCACCGCCATGTCGACGCCGTGCAGGATGTGGCTCTTGCCGTAGTAGGCGTGCAGGCCCTTCAGCTCCAGCATGGCCTTCAGCCTCCGTGTCCGGCCGCGGCGACCTGCTGGTCGGCAAGCACCGAGCCGAGGTAGGCCTCCTGCACGCGCGCGTTCGCGCGCACCGCCTCGGGCACGTCGAAGGCGATGACCTCGCCATAGACCAGCACGGCGATCTTGTCGGCCAGGCCGAAGACGACGCCCATGTCGTGCTCCACGGTCAGCAGCGTCTTGCCGACCGTCACCTCGCGAATCAGGTCGATGAAGCGCGCCGTCTCGCTCTTGCTCATGCCCGCTGTCGGCTCGTCGAGCAGGACGACGTCGGCGCCGCCGGCGATCGTGATGCCGATCTCGAGTGCGCGCTGCTCGGCATAGGTGAGATTCATGGCCAGGGTGTCGCGCTTGGCGTCCAACCGCATCATCGAGACGAGCTCCGAGGCGCGCTCGTTGGCATCGCGCAGGTCGGCGAGGAACTTCCAGAACGCGTAGCGGTAGCCCATCGACCAGAGCAGGCCGCAGCGCAGGTTCTCGAACACCGAGAG
>JBDTJD010000027.1:0-3252 GCA_039935975.1 Caldimonas sp. | reverse complement strand
GATCCTGCCGGATCGGCCGGCCCCATTCGCGGTCGGTCTCTCCCGGCCCCTTGCTGGTGGCATCGAGGCCCATCTTCCCGCCCAGACCGGAGACGGGCGACGCGAAGTCGAGGTAGTCGATCGGCGTGCGGTCGACGAGAACGGTGTCTCGCACCGGATCCATCCGGGTCGTGATCGCCCAGACCACGTCCTTCCAGTCGCGCACGTCGACGTCGTCGTCGGTGACGACGATGAACTTGGTGTACATGAACTGGCGCAGGAAGCTCCAGACGCCGAACATCACCCGCTTGGCGTGACCCGGATAGCGCTTCTTGATGCTGACGATCGCCATCCGGTAGCTGCAGCCCTCGGGCGGCAGATAGAAGTCGACGATCTCCGGAAACTGCTTCTGCAGGATCGGCACGAAGACCTCGTTCAGGGCGACGCCAAGCACCGCGGGCTCGTCGGGCGGCTTGCCGGTGTAGGTCGAGTGGTAGATCGGATCGCGTCGGTGCGTCATCCGCGCGATCTCGAACACCGGAAACCAGTCCTGCTCGTTGTAATAGCCGGTGTGGTCGCCGAAGGGGCCCTCGAGCGCATGGAGATAGCCGCCGATCTCCTTCATCGGCACGCCCGACTCGCTGGTCGCGGCGAAGCCGGCCGCGACGGCGGGGATATGGCCCTCGAACACGAACTCGGCGCTGGCGGGCGCCTGCAGCATCACCCCGGAGTCACCCACCTGGCAGTCGCAGACCTCCGTCCGGCTTCCCCGGAGCAGGCCCGCAAACTGGTACTCCGACAGCGCGTCGGGCACCGGCGTGACGGCGCCAAGCATGGTCGCGGGGTCGGCGCCCAGCGCCACCGCGATCGGAAAGGGCTCGCCGGGTCGTGCGGCCGCGAACTCGCCGAAGTCGAGGGCGCCGCCGCGATGCGCCAGCCAGCGCATGATCACCTGGCGGCGACCGATCACCTGCTGACGGTAGATGCCCAGGTTCTGGCGCCGCCGGGCTGAAGGCCCGCCCTGCGGGCCGCGGGTGATGACCAGCCCCCACGTGATCAGGGGGCCGGCGTCGTCCGGCCAGCAGACCTGGACCGGCAGCCGGGCCAGGTCCACGTTCGCCTCGTCGATGACGACCTCGCGACAGACCGGCCGCGAGGCCTCGACCGGACGCATCGACCACAGCGATCGCGCCATTTGTAACAGTCGACCAGCGTCGCGGAGTCCTTTTGGCGGCTCCGGCTCCTTCAGGCCGGCCAGCATGGAACCGATGTCGCGCAGCTCCCCCACGTCGTCCGCGCCCATCGCCAAGGCGACCCGACGAGCGGTCCCGAACAGGTTGGTCAGGACCGGAATGTTGTAACCGACCGGGTTTTCAAAGAGGAGTGCTGGCCCGGATTGGCGCAGCACGAAGTCGCCGACCGCTGTCATGTCGAGCCGCGTGGACACTGGATCGCCGACCCGGACCAACTCGCCGTCGCGCTCGAGAGCGTCGAGAAACCCGCGCAGATCCGAATATTTCATACGCAATGGTTATAAGGGCAACGACTTCAAGGGTTGACCAGGAATTAAAGCGATTCCTAGAATCGCGCCGTTTTCGCCTCCGACCTGTCTTTCGCAGAGACGACGGAGACAGCCGGGCCGTTGGGCCTCCGTGCTGTCTTCACTTGGGGCCGACCCGAAATTATCGCCGTGCCTCCCGAGTCGCTTCGCCGATCCGGGCGGGAGCGGCCGGGAGAAGTAGATGTCGATGTTTTCTCGCTCGTATTCCATCGTTCGGTCCTGGCGAAGCGCCTCGCTGCGCTCCGGCTCGGTGTTCCTGCGTGACGCCGGCCACGGCCTCCTCGAGATCGGCCACAACTCGCTGGCCCTGCTGGGACTGCTGATCCTGGGCGTCGTCCTTTTCGCGACGAGCCGTCCCGACGTCCGGCATGCCGTCGAGTCCGAGACGCTGACCTGGCTGCAGGCCCGCCACGACGCCCGAGTGCCGGCCACTGCTCCGAGCGAGCCAGACCTCGGCGAGCCCGATGCGATCGCCCGTGCCACGGCGTCGGACCCGAGAGACCTGAGCCGGGCCCAGGCGTCGGTCGCGATGTGGCTGTCACGGCGCTATCACGTCGCCCCCGAGCCGATCAGCCGCCTCGTACAGGAGGCCTGGACGGTCGGCGCGCTGGTCAACCTCGACCCGACCCTGATCCTGGCGGTGATGGCCGTCGAATCGAGCTTCAACCCGTTCGCCCAGAGCCCGGTCGGCGCCCAGGGGCTGATGCAGGTGATGACCAAGATCCACGACGACAAGTACCTGGCCTTCGGAGGCAGCCATGCCGCCTTCGATCCGGTCACCAACCTGCGCGTCGGCGTCCAGGTCCTCAAGGAATGCATCGCCCGCGGCGGCAGCCTCGAGGCGGGGCTCCGCTACTACGTCGGTGCCGCCAACAGCGGCGATGACGGCGGCTACGCGGCCAAGGTCCTCGCGGAACAGTCGATTCTTCGCTCCGTCGCCGGCGGCGCGAAGGTGCGGACAGCGTCTGCGGCCGGGCCGGCGCAGCGCGTCGTGGCGCCGGTCACGGCGCCTGCGCACACTGCCGAACCCCTCGTGGTTCCGGTCACCGAGCCGCCGGCCGCCGCTGCGGCCATGGCGGCTCCGTCGACGGACAAGGTCGCCCTTCTGAACTGACCCGCTTCGCCGGGAACGCGGCGCTACACTGGCGACGCCGTGCGACTGGCGATGCGGCTCCGCTTCGGAGCCCGAGGTGGACGACCACCGGGGAGCGCGGTCGGCGCGTGCGCGGCACCCGTCGGTCGAGCCGTTCGCCTGGGCTGCCCCGCGAGCCGAGAGGTTCGAGAATCGCGCGGCTCGCCTTCGAAGGACGGCCTTCCATGTTCGATCGTTCCGCATACACGCTCGCCCGCATCGACCCCGAGATCGCCTCGGTGATCGAGCGCGAGAACCGCCGCCAGGAAGAGCACATCGAGCTCATCGCGTCGGAGAACTACACCTCTCCGGCCGTGATGGCGGCCCAAGGCAGCCAGCTCACCAACAAGTACGCCGAGGGCTATCCCGGCAAGCGCTACTACGGCGGCTGCGAGTTCGTCGACATCGCCGAGCAGCTGGCGATCGATCGGGTCAAGCTGCTCTTCGGTGCCCAGTACGCGAACGTGCAGGCGAACTCCGGCTCGCAGGCCAACCAGTCGGTCTTCTTCGGCCTGATCCAGCCCGGCGACACGATCATGGGCATGAGCCTGGCCGAAGGCGGCCACCTCACCCACGGCAT
>JBDTJD010000026.1:0-4160 GCA_039935975.1 Caldimonas sp. | reverse complement strand
GCTCTCGGGACTCTTGCCTGTGCGCTCGGGGCGCGTTGTCTGGAGGGGTCGAGAGATCCAGCAATGCACCTCCGATGAGATCCTCGGTCTCGGCATCGCCCATGTCCCCGAGGGGCGGCGTCTTTTCGGTGCGATGAGCGTCGAAGACAACCTCGTCATGGGTGCGTATCTGCGGCGGCTCGGCCGAGCGGAGATGGCGTGCTCGCTCGATCACGTCTACACGATCTTCCCGAAGCTCAAGGAGCGGCGGACGCAGGCGGCGGGCACGATGTCGGGAGGCGAGCAACAGATGTGCGCGATCGGACGCGGCCTGATGAGCGCGCCCAGCCTGCTCATGATCGACGAGCTCTCGCTCGGCCTGTCGCCGTTGCTGGTCGAACACCTGATCGACGCTTTGGCGACGCTCAATCGCGAGGGCTTGACCGTCCTCGTCGTCGAGCAGGACGTGGTCACGGCACTCGAGGTTTCGAGCTCGGCGTACGTGATGGACACCGGCCGGATCGTCAAGCACGGGCGCAGTCAGGATCTGCTGCTCGATCCAGACGTGCGCACCGCTTATCTCGGGGCGCTCGCCGCCTGAACACTTTTACGGAGTCCTTGTCATGACAACTCAGTTTCTTGCTGCCGGCGGATACCGCTACATCCCTGCGGTATCCCAATACTCGGCCGGCGTGATCGCAGAGGCCGGCTTCAGAATCGAGCGTGCGCGACTTTCGCGCGTCGTTCCGATGCGAGAGGGCTTTGAACTGATCGAGCAGACCCTCGCTGCTGCTGGACGGCCGACCGCTGCACTCTGCGCCTGCGAACTACGCTCGCCGAAGCCGTTCACGGAGTCGGAGTTCCGAGAGTTCAACACCGTCTATATCGAGACTTTGAAGCGCTGGGGGCTTCTCAACAGTTCTGACAATCCGGTCGCGCGGAGCAACGTCTGCCCGCAGATCGATCCGCCGTCGGAACCGGGCTTCTATGCATTCAGCTACACAGTCGCCGATCGCGATGCGCACCAATCCTTCGTCGTCGCCGGCAGCGCCGAAGCCCCGGAAGGTCGCGGCGACTATTGCGACCATGTGATCGCCCGCGGCGATGTTTCAGCCGAGGGTTTGCGAACGAAAGCCCGCTGGGTACTGAGCGAGATGGAATCCCGGATGCGCCTACTCGGCGTCGACTGGACGCTTGCGACCGCGACCCAGGTCTACACCGTGCACGACTTCCACCCCTTCATCGGCGAGGAGCTGGTTCGCCGCGGCGCGATGCGCGGCGGCGTGACGTGGCACTTCAACCGGCCGCCGGTGCGCGAGCTCGAATTCGAAATGGATTGCCGCGGCGTGTCCGTGGAACGCGTCTTGTGGGTTTGAGGAGGTCGACCTCAGGGCACCCCGGTCGGAAGCAGCGTCGGCCCGCCAAATTCAGCCGGCGCCGGTACCGTAGCCGGGGCTCGGATGCACCGTGCCGCCGGGGACGACCTGGATCGCGCAGTACTTGAATTCCGGAATCTTGCCGAACGGATCGAGCGCGGCGTTGGTCATCAGGTTGGCAGCCGCCTCGTAGTAGGCAAAGGGAACGAACACCGCACCGCGCGGCGTGCCGTCGTCGCGACGGACGTGCAGCGCGACATCGCCACGGCGCGACCTCAGCGTGACGACATCGCCCGGCTCGAGACCGATCTCGTCGAGGTCGGCGCCGTTCATCGACGCCGTCGGCATCGGCTCGATCGCATCGAGCACGCTGGCCCGCCGCGTCATGCTGCCGGTGTGCCAGTGCTCGAGCTGCCGGCCGGTGATGAGAACGAACGGGAAGTCGGCATCAGGCCGCTCGTCGGCGGGAATGATGTCGGCGGGCACGAGCTTGACGCGGCCGTCCGCCGTCGGGAAGTGGTCGTCGAAGACGATGGGCCGGCCTGGATCGTCGGCGCTGAGGCACGGATAGGTGACGCTGCCCTCGCGCTGCAGCCGCTCCCAGGTGATGCCGGCGATCGCGCCGTGCATCGCCTGTCTCATCTCCTCGTAAACGGCGGCGACGCCGGCATCGTCGCCGGGATAGTTCCAGTCGAGGCCGAGCCGCCCTGCGATCTGCTGGATGATCCAGAGATCGAGCCGCGCGTCGCCGGGCATCTCGAGGGCACGCCGACCGAGTTGCACCATCCGGTCGGTGTTGCTGACGGTGCCGCTCTTTTCCGGCCAGGCGCTGGCCGGCAACACCACGTCGGCGAGCCACGCCGTCTCGGTCATGAAGATGTCCTGCACGACCAGCGTCTCGAGCGACGCCAGCGCACGACGGGCGTGGTTGAGGTCCGGGTCGCTCATCGCCGGGTTCTCGCCCATGATGTACATGCCGCGGATCTTGTGCGGATCGCCGTCGGGCGCCAGCACCTTGTGCATGATCTCGACCACCGTGTAGCCGGCGACGCTGTCGAGCGGCGTCGCCCAGAAACGCTCGAACCACTCGTGCGCGTCCGGGTCGTCGACCCGGCGGTAGTCGGGAAACATCATCGGGATCAGGCCGGCATCGCTGGCGCCCTGCACGTTGTTCTGGCCGCGCAGGGGATGCAGGCCCGTCCCGGGCCTGCCGATCTGCCCGGTGACCGAAGCGAGCGCGATCAGGCAGCGCGCGTTGTCGGTGCCGTGCACGTGCTGGCTGATGCCCATGCCCCACAGGATCATCGCGCTCCTGGCCGTGGCGAAGGCACGCGCGACCTCGCGCAGCGTTGCCGCTGCAATGCCGCAGATCGGCGCCATGGCCTCGGGGCTGTAGCCGCGCACGTTCTCCTTGAGCGCCTCGTAGTTGCCGACGCGGTCGCTGACGAAGGACTCGTCGACCAGACCTTCCTCGATGACCGTGTGGATCAGCGCATTGAGCATCGCCACGTCGGTATCGGCGTTGAACTGGAGGGTGCGCCAGGCGTGGCGTGACATGTCGGTGCGACGCGGGTCGGCGAGGACGATCTTCGCGCCGCGCTGTGCGGCGTTTTTCATCCACGTCGCCGCCACCGGATGGTTCGAGGTGGGGTTCGAGCCGATGATCAGGATCAGCTCGGCGTGCTCGACGTCGTTGACGGGGTTGCTCACCGCACCGGAGCCCACGCCCTCGAGCAGGGCCGCGACGCTGGAGGCGTGGCACAGCCGAGTGCAGTGATCCACGTTGTTGTTGCGAAAGCCGATGCGCACCAGCTTCTGGAAAAGATAGGCCTCCTCGTTCGTGCCCTTGGCCGAGCCGAAGCCGGCGAGCGACATCCGGCCGCGCGTGTCGCGCAGCCGTCGCAGGCTGCCGCCGGCGAGGTCGAGCGCCTCGTCCCACGTCGCCTCGCGAAACACCCCGGACCAGTCGGCGGGATCGGGCACCGCGCCGGGATCCTTGGCGACGCCGGCCTTGCGGATCAGCGGCCGGGTCAGGCGCTGGGGATGGCTGGCGTAGTCGAAGCCGAAGCGGCCCTTGACGCACAGGCGGCCGTGGTTGGCCGGCCCGTCGCGGCCGTCGACGCTGACGATCTCGTTGTCGCGCACGTTGTAGGTCAGGAGGCAACCAACGCCGCAGAACGGGCAGACCGAATCGACTTTCGCGTCGACTTCCTGCGAGCCGATCGAGGTCCTGGGCATCAGTGCGCCGGTCGGGCACGCCTGCACGCACTCGCCGCAGGCGACGCAGGTGCTGGCGCCCATCGGGTCGGCGAGGTCGAAGACGATCTCGCTCGACGAGCCACGCCGGGCGTAGCCGATGACGTCGTTGACCTGCTCCTCGCGGCAGGCGCGCACGCAGCGCTTGCACTGGATGCAGGCGTCGAGGTTGACCGCCATCGCCGGATGCGAGAGGTCGGCCGCCGGCTGCTCGCGGCGCAGCGCGCGCAGCGCCGGACGCACGGTCACGCCCTCGCGCGTCGCCCAGTCGCTCAGCTCGCCATGCGGACGCGCCGCGTCGCCGTCGACCCACTTGTGGCCGTCATCGGGCAGGTCGGCGAGCAGCATCTCGAGAACCATGCGCTGGCTCTTCCTGGCCCGCTCGCTGCCGGTCTGGATCGTCATGCCGTGCTGCACGGTGCGGCAGCAGCTCGGCGCGAGCGTCCGCTCCCCCGCCACCTCGACGACGCAGGCGCGACAGTTGCCGTCGGGCCGATAGCCTGCCTTGAAGCACAGCGTCGGGATGGCGACGCCGGCCCGAGCGGCCAC
>JBDTJD010000025.1:0-2547 GCA_039935975.1 Caldimonas sp. | reverse complement strand
CCCTGCAGCAGTACCTGCACGAGTTCGATGCGTCGGTCGCCAACCTTCGCCTGCTGCTCGCCCGGCCCGATGGCTCGCGCAACGCGCAGGCGCGGCTGACCCTGGCGACCGTCCTGCGCGTGCAGGGCCTTTACGACGAGTCGGACATTGCGTGCCGGGAGATCGCCGGCGCCGGGGCGCACATCTACGCCGCCGCGTGTCTCGCCGAGAACCAGGCGCTGCGCGGCAACGTGGTCGCCGCGAGGAAGAGCTTCGAGTCGATGCTTGCCGACCCGCTGCTTCCACCCGCGACGCGCGGATGGCTGTGGACCTCGCTTGCCGAGCTCGAGGAGCGCGACGGTCGCACCGGCGCCGCCGATGCCGCCTACCGCGGTGTCCTGCGGCTCGGCCCGGACAGCTACGCGGCGCTCGCCTACGCCGACTTCCTGATCCGTCAGCGCCGGCCCACCGAGGCGCTGCGCGTTCTGAAGGACGAAGTCCGCACCGATCCCGTCCTGCTGCGCCTGGCGATCGCCGGCGCGATGGCCAAGGCGCCGGGCAGCGAACGTGACGCGACCGAGATGCGCGACCGCATCGCGCTCGCCAACGAGCGACCCGACGCGCGCATCTTCCACGGCCGCGAACAGTCGATGTTCGCGCTCGCGATCGAGCACGATCCGGCAAAGGCGCTCGAGCTCGCGCGGGGCGACGTCGCCCAGCAGCGCGAGCCGCTCGATCTGCTCGTCTTCGCCGAGGCTGCCCGCGCCAGCGGCAACGCCGCGGCGATCGAGGAAGTGCGTGGCCTGAAGGCGAAGGTCGGCCTGCATGACCGGCGCATCGATGCGCTGCTCTGACCGCGCTCTGCGGGCGCTGCGCGCGGCGGCCGCCGTCGTGCTGTCGCTCGGCTGCATGGCCGCGGCGCACGCCCACAAGGCGAGCGACTCGTACCTCCAGCTCGACGTCGTGCCCTCGGGCCTCGAGGTCCGCTGGGACATCGCGTTGCGCGACCTCGACGTGGCCCTCGATCTCGACAGCAACGCCGACGGCAAGCTCACCTGGGGCGAGGTGCGCGCCGCATGGCCGCGCATCGAGGCTTACGCCCTGCCGCGCCTGGCGATCGACGGCTGCGCCCTGACGGCGAAGGGACGAGGGCTGGAGCGGCGCAACGACGGCGCCTACGCCGTGCTGTATCTGACGTCGCCGTGCACCCTGCCAGCGCAGCCGCGGATCGCGTATTCGCTGTTCGCCGAAGTCGATCCGACCCATCGCGGCATCGCCAAGGTGCAGCGGCCGGGCGCCAGCCTCGTCCTGTCGGTGCTCGAGCCCGCCGCGATGTCGGCGGGAGGCGGCGCCAGCACCGCCGCGGCCGGCGGCACGGGCAGGGCGTCAGGCGGCGACGCTCAGGCGGGTCACACGCCGCAAGCGCCGTCGCGGCTGGAGTTCCTGGGCGAAGGCGTTCGCCACATCCTTACCGGCTACGACCATGTCCTCTTCCTGCTCTGCCTGATGCTGCCGTCGGTGATGCGGCGCACACCGGCCGGATGGAAGCCGGTCGAGCGGCTGTCCGAGGCGGTGTGGCCCGTCGTGGGCATCGTCTCGGCCTTCACGGTCGCCCACTCGATCACGCTCGGCCTGGCGGCCCTGAAGATCGTCTCGCTGTCGCCGGCGTTCATCGAGCCCGCGATTGCAATCACCATCATCCTGGCGGCGCTCGACAACGTGCTGCCGATCTTCCCGGTGCGCCGCGTCGTCGTCACCTTCTTCTTCGGCCTCATTCACGGCTTCGGCTTCGCTGCCGTGCTCTCGGAGCTGAACCTGCCGCGAGCGGCGTTCGCGTGGGTCCTGCTGCAGTTCAACGTCGGCCTCGAACTCGGCCAGCTGCTCATCGTCGCCCTCGCCACGACGGCGCTCTTCAGCCTGCGCCTCTGGCGTGGCTATGCGCGCTGGGTGGTCGGCGCCGGATCGCTGGCCGCGATCTGCATTGCCGCGGTGTGGCTGGTCGAGCGAACGGCCAACGTGTCCCTCCTGTCGTTCTGAGCGCGCTCGCCTACAATCGAGCGAACGAACAAGAGTGATGGACACCACAAGGACCATGAAGGGCATGCCGGTCATGACAACGCGAACTCGCACCTCCGGCCGGAAGGTGTAGGTCGCCGCGCGTCCCGCATCCCGTTCCTTTCCCTCTTGTTCGAAAAGCGCGGCCGGTCCGCGCTTTTTCATTGCTGGAGCTTCTCCGATGATCTCGATTCAGTTGCCCGATGGGTCCCGTCGCGAATATCCGGGACCGGTGACGGTGGAGCAGGTCGCCGCGTCGATCGGCCCCGGACTGGCCAAGGCCGCTCTCGGCGGGCGAGTGGGCGAGGGCGACCAGAGCCGTCTCGTCGATAGCAGCTTCACCATCGATCACGACGATCGACTCGCGATCGTCACCGAGAGGGACGCCGACGGCCTCGAGCTGATCCGCCACTCGACGGCGCACCTGCTTGCCTATGCGGTGAAAGAACTCTTTCCTGAGGCGCAGGTGACGATCGGTCCGGTGATCGAGAACGGCTTCTACTACGACTTCGC
>JBDTJD010000024.1:0-4483 GCA_039935975.1 Caldimonas sp. | reverse complement strand
CGACGCGGCCGCCCTGCCAGTCGGTCTGGTCGACCGGGGCCTCGTCGGCCTGCTGATAGTCGCCGACGTCGTGGACGTCGCGGCCGAGCCAGTGGCCGGTGCCGTGCATGTAGAACTGGCGATAGGCGGCCGACTCGATCACTGCGTCGACGTCGCCGACCGACTTGCGGTCGAGCAGGCCGCTGGCGAGCATGCCTTCAGCGAGCACCCGAACCGCGGCGGCGTGGGCGTCGCGCTGGCGCGCGCCGGGCCGGGTCGCGGCGATGGCGGCGCGCTGCGACGCCTCGACGATCTCGTACAGCTCGCGCTGCGCCGGGGTGAAGCGGCCGTCGGCGGGAAAGGTGCGGGTGATGTCGCTGGCGTAGCCGTCGAGCTCGCAGCCGGCATCGATCAGACACAGCTCGCCGGCGCGCAGCGTCGTCGCGCCGGGCACGTAGTGCAGCACGCAGGCATTGGCACCGGCGGCGACGATCGTGCCGTAGGCCGGGCCTTGCGCGCCGCGGCGCCGGAACTCGTGCAGGAACTCGGCCTCGATCTCGTATTCGGGGATCGCGTCGCCCGGCTCGCTCGCGAAGCGGCCCGCGCAAAAGCGCATCGCGCGCACGTGCGCGTCGGCGCTGATCGCGGCGGCGCGCCGCATCGTCTCGATCTCGCTGGCGTCCTTGACGAGGCGCATCTCGGCCAGCACCGGCGCCAGGTCGTTCTGCGTGCGCGGTGCCTCGACGCCGGCGCGGCTCTTCGCGCGGACGCGTTCGAGCCAGCCTTCGATCCTCGCACCGAGCTCTGGCATGTCGAACGGCCACCACACGGCGGGCTGGTTGGCAAGCGCCTCGACCATCGTCTCGTCGAGGCGGTCGAGCGCAAAGGCGGCGTCGACACCGAGCGCGGCCGGTGCCGCGTCGGGGCCGAGGCGGATGCCGTCCCAGAGCTCGCGCTCGACGTCCTTGGGGCGAAGGACGAGAGTCGTGCGCCCGTCGGCGCCGATCACCAGCCAGGCGCCGGGTTCGGCGAAGCCGGTCAGGTGGTGGAAGTCGCTGCCGTGGCGATAGGGGTGGTCGTTGTCGCTGTTCCTCTGCCGCTCGGGCGCGGTCGGAACGATTGCGACGCCGCCGCCGGCCGCCCGAAGCGTCTCGGCGATCAGGCGCCGGCGCCGGGCGAAGGGCGAGAAGTCGAAGCTCATCGGTCGACTGTAGCGGCCGACGCGCGATCGGGCTTTCCGCTAGGCTCGACCGCTTCGCAGAACGTCTTTCGGACCTCCCCATGAACATGACATATCGCCGTCTCGGCGCCAGCGGCCTGCAGGTGAGCACGCTCTCGCTCGGCTCCTGGATCACGTACCACAACCAGGTCGATACCGGCGCCGCGCGCGAGATGCTGGCGGCGGCCATGGACGCCGGCGTCAACTTCTTCGACAACGCCGAGGTCTACGCGCTCGGCAAGAGCGAGTCGGTGATGGGCGCGGCGATCAAGGCGCTGAAGTGGCCGCGCCTCGACTACATCGTCTCGACCAAGTTCTTCTGGGGCCTCGAGCGCGAAGGCGTCACGACCAACAAGAAGGACACCCTCAACCGCAAGTACCTGATGCAGGCGATCGACGGGTCGCTCGGACGCATGGGGCTCGACTTCATCGATCTCGTCTACTGTCACCGGCCCGATCCGCAGACGCCGATCGAGGAGACGGTGCGGGCAATGAGCGACATGATCACGCAGGGCAAGGCGCTCTACTGGGGCACGAGCGAGTGGGCCGCGGCCGACATCCGCGCCGCCTGGGACATCGCCGACCGGCATCACCTGCACAAGCCGGTGATGGAGCAGCCCCAGTACAACCTCTTTCATCGCCAGCGGGTCGAGCAGGAGTACGCGCGCCTCTACGAAGACATCGGCTTGGGCCTGACGACGTGGAGCCCGCTCGCGAGCGGCCTGCTCACCGGCAAATACCGCAAGGGCGTGCCGGCCGGCAGCCGCGGCGCGCTGGAGAACATGGCCTGGCTGGCCAAGGGACTCACCGACGAGACGAAGAACGCGGCCGTCGGCAAGCTCGAAGGCATCGCTGCCGAGCTCGGCACGACGGTCGGCCAGCTGGCGATCGCCTGGGTCGCGAAGAATCCGCATGTCTCGACCGTGATCACCGGCGCCTCGCAGATGGCCCAGCTGCGCTCGAACCTCGCCGCGCTCGACGTGCTCCCGAAGCTCACGCCCGAGGTGCTCGCGCGCATCGACGCGATCTGCCTGCCGCTCGCCGACTGAGACCGCGTCGCCTCAGGGCGAGCCGGGGAAAAAGGGAGCGGCATTGAGCGCCGCGAGCTGCTCCGGCGTGCCGACGTTCTCCCAGCGGCCTCGGTAGACCTCGGCGCCGATCCGGCGCTCGCGCATGCCGGCGTAGAGCAGCGGTGCGAGCTTGGCGGAGGTGCCCGGCGTGATCGCGCGGAACAGGTCGGCACGGGCCAGGGCAATGTTGGCGTAGGTCCAGCGCTGGCCGTCCGGACCGGCGCCCTCGGCGATGCCGAGGCCGTCGGCGCCGAGGCCGAAGTCGCCGTTCGGGTGAAAGGGCGGATTGGGCACCAGCCACAGCTGCGCCGACCGGGCGCTCTCGACGAAGCGCGACGCGGCAGGCGCGCCGAATTCGAAGTCGGGCGCCCAGACATCGCCGGAGACGATCCAGAACGCGTCGCCGAGCAAGGGCAGCGCCGTCGCGATGCCGCCGGCGGTCTCGAGCGCGCCGCCGTGATCGCGGCCTTCTCGCGAGTAGGCGATCGACACGCCGAAGCGCGAGCCGTCGCCGAGCTCGGCGACGATCTGCTCCTCGAGCCACGCCGTGTTGACGACGATCTCGCGCATGCCGGCACGGGCCAGCGCTTCGAGGTGCCAGGCGATCAGCGGCCGGCCGTGGACTTCGAGGAGCGGCTTCGGGCGCGCGTCGGAGAGCGGCCGCATGCGTGAGCCGCGGCCCGCGGCGAGGATGATCGCCTTCACGCCGGCGCGGCCGCGAGCGCGCCGCGCTCGACCGCATGGCGCTCGATCGCGGTGGGCGCGAACGCCTCGACCAGCAAAGCCATCACGGTCTCGGCGCGCACGGAGTTGTCGGCGTCGAGGTTGCAGACATAGACGTCGAGCGTGGCCGCGCCGATCTCCGGCCAGGTGTGGACGGCAAGGTGCGACTCGGCAAGCAGGACGACGCCGGTGACGCCGCCGGCGCCCGACTGGCTCGCGTGCGGTGCCGGATCGAAGCGGTGGAACAGCTCGCCGACCGGCGTGAGCCCGGCGGTCGCGACCGCCGAGAGGCAGGCGCTGCGCAGTGCCGAGGGCAGCGTCATCAGGGGCATGTCGGCCGCGCAGCCGCGCAGGTCGGCGGTGAGGTGCAGGCCGCGCATGGGGCGATTATCGACGTCCGGGCCGGCGCGCGAGGGCCCTTTAAAATGGCCGTCTCCCTCGACCCCACGGACTTCAGCATGGCTGCGATCGTCACCCCGGAAAGTCCGCCCGCCGCAGGCCTGGGCGGACGCACCGGAGATGGCGCGTCGTCGAAGGCGCATCGTTCGGCGCTGATGGCCAACGCGATCCGCGCCCTCTCGATGGATGCCGTGCAGCAGGCCAACTCCGGCCATCCGGGTGCGCCGATGGGCATGGCCGAGATCGCCGTGGCGCTCTGGGGTCGTCACTTGCGTCACAACCCCGCCAATCCGCGCTGGACCGGCCGCGACCGCTTCGTGCTCTCGAACGGGCACGGCTCGATGCTGCTGTACTCGCTGCTGCACCTCACCGGCTACGACCTCGCGCTCTCCGAGCTGCGCAACTTCCGCCAACTGGGCAGCCTGACGCCCGGCCACCCCGAGCACGGACTCACGCCGGGTGTCGAGACGACGACCGGGCCGCTCGGCCAGGGGCTCGCCAACGCCGTCGGCATGGCGCTCGCCGAGAAGCTCCTCGGCGCCGAGTTCAACCGCGACGGCCACACCGTCGTCGACCACCGCACCTACGTCTTCTTCGGCGACGGCTGCCTGATGGAGGGCATCAGCCACGAAGCCGCGGCGCTGGCCGGCGCGTGGAAGCTCGACAAGTTGATCGCCCTGTACGACGACAACGGCATCTCGATCGACGGCAACGTGGCGCCCTGGTTCATCGACGACACGCCCAGGCGCTTCGAGGCTTACGGCTGGCACGTCATCGCCGGGGTCGACGGTCACGACGTCGAGGCCGTCGACGCCGCAATCGCGAAAGCGCGCGCCAACACCGGCAAGCCTACCCTGATCTGCTGCAAGACGACGATCGGCAAGGGCTCGCCGAATCGCGCTGGCACGGCCAAGGCGCACGGCGAGGCGCTCGGCGCCGCCGAGGTGCAGGCGACGCGCGAGGCGCTCGGCTGGCCGCACGCGCCCTTCGTGCTGCCCGACGAGGTCTACGCGCAGTGGGACGCCGTCGCGCGCGGCCGCAGCGCCGAAGCGGCCTGGCGCAAGTCGTTCGACGCCTACGCGCGCGCCTTTCC
>JBDTJD010000023.1:0-4231 GCA_039935975.1 Caldimonas sp. | reverse complement strand
CTCACCATGTCGTAGCCGGGAACGACGTTGCCGCCCTGCAGGTCGGGATGATCGAAGCGCAGGCCGGTGTCGAGGTCGGCGACGACGATGCTGGTGCTGCCGGTCGTGATGTCCCACGCCTGCTCGGCGTTGATCGACGAAGGTGCGGTGTTGGCGGTCGTGCCACTGGCGCCCGGCGGCTTCAGGTACCACTGGCCCGCGGCCGGGCCGCCTGAAGACATGCCGACCGGTCGCGAGGCGTAGAACGGGTCGTTGGGCGCGGCGACGATGTGCTTTCGTCCGTCGACGACGGCGTATTCGACGTCGGACTCGGCCGAGAGCCTCGCGGCCAGCTCGGCCGACGTCATCCCCGTGGCGAAGACCACGTGAGCGCGCTCGCCCACGAAATTCCCGGCGACAAGCTGGACGCCGATGCGCTGGCCGAGCGCCTGCGTGCGCGATGCCTTCTGAGCGGCCAGCGACACCGACTGGGCCTGCGCCCGCAGCAGCACCGAGTCGGCCTTGAGCTTGACGATCACGCGGCCGGTGGCGCCGGCCTGTGCAACGGCGGCGCCCGGCACCTGCGCGAGCGGCGTCTGCAACGCCAGCGGCGCAAGCAGCGTCGCGGCGAGCGCGACGGCACGGATCAACGGGGTTCGCATCGTCGCCTCGCTCCTCGAATGTCGGAGCAGTTTAGGTCGCGCCCTGGCGCGCCGCGGCGATCCTTACCAAGGTTTACGGAGGCATGGCACCGCCTGCCAACAAACGCACGGCGCCGTGGCGCCCGCCGTCGCGGCCGCGCGCCGAAACGCGCGGCCCGACGTCTATCGGTCGCGTTGCAGGAGGTGGATCGGCGCGCTCGCGTCGCCGAGCATGAAGAGCGTGTAGACCGCGTTGCCCGGCACCGACAGGTTCGATTCCGAGTAGATCGGCATCAGGCTCGACGGCGAGAAGACATCGAGGCGCAGCGCCGTGCTCGCCGTGACGACGCCGTAGGCCGACGCGGTGCCCGGCTGGACGTTGCTGGCGATGACCGCGAAGGACGCGTTCAATGTCAGCGGCGGCGCCGCCGCGCCGGTGATGCCGTTGATGAGGCGCAGCTTGATGTTGGTGATGACCGACGGCAGGTGGTTGTCGTCGACGATGAGGCTGGCGGTGGGCGCACCGGCGGCGCCGTAGATCAACAGGGTCGTGTCGCTGCCCGCCGTGGGCACGGCCGCCGGCGCGGCGACCGAAGCGCCGTTGACGCTGATGTTGAGCGGGCCGCCAGCGGGCACGAGCGTGTACGCGCCGACCGCGGGCGAGACCACGGCCGAGCCGATCGGCGTCGTGCCCGAGCTGGCCGTGACCGTCGCGCCGCCCGTGACCGCGGCGGCAAGGCGGACGCGCGCGCTCTTGTTGCGCGCAGCGACGTAGGTGGCCTGCTGGACCAGGTAGCCGCCGTTGATGAGCGTGCCGCCGGTCGTCGGCGTGAGCAGGACCGAGGAGACCTGCGAGCCCGTCAGCACGATCGACGGGATGTCGAGGCGAAGGTCGGCGGTGTTGCCGGCGCCCGTGACGCGAACCCGGTAGGTGCCCGGCGTGATCGACAGGAAGGAGCTCGCCTGCAGGACCGTCGAGGTGCCGAAGGAGAAGGTCGGCGAGGTCGAGATGGAGATGTTGGCCGCCGGATCGGTGACGTAGACGTCGATCGGGCCGGCGTCGGTGGCCGCGTTGAAGATGCGCAGCGAAGCCGTTCCCGCTGCGGGCGCCGCCACGTCCTCGGCAATGATCGTCGTGCGCACGACGCCGCCGTTCTCGTAGGCGACGAGCGCGTAGTGGGCGCCGCTGCCCAGGCTCGGCGACAGTGTCGCCAGGGCCGCCGAGGTGACGCCGTCGTTGACCTGCAGGGCCGGGCTGCCGGAGGCGACGCCGGCGTAGTCGCCGACGGAATCGGCAGCCGTCGCCGTGCCGACGACGGCCGAATTTGCAAGCAGGGTGAGCGAGCTGTGGGTGCTCGTCGCGTTGATCAGGCGAACGCTGGCGTTGCTCGACGAATTGTTGTTGCCGCCGCAGGCGGTAACCAATACCGCACAGAGGGCCAGGACGGGCCCCAGGGAAAACCGGAACTTCAGCACTTCGACTCCTTGGCTCGGGGCGGCGCGGTCAACCGACCGCCCGACCTCACGTTGATCTGACTGACACTGATCTGACTGATGACTGATTCGACACACGGGCGATCGACGCCAAGGCTACGCTAGCGGACATTGCTGTCGCCGGGCGCAATGCAAAGAAATGTCAACCCCGCTCCGTCAGCTTGAATTGTCGCGTATCAGGAGCGAACTCTTGAGCGGGTCCGGAGTCGACCCTTCAGTGACCACCCGAGGAGACACCGCCATGAAGACCCACTTCCCCACAAGCGCCGTCGCCGCCGCGTCGCTGGCCGCCGTGTTCGGCCTGGCCGCGAATGCAAGCGCCGCCGAATACGCGCGTGTCGTGTCGTCCACGCCGGTGTCGAGCTCGGTCGCCGTGCCGCGCCAGGAATGCGCCGAAGTGCAGCAGATCGTCCAGCAGCAGCCCTCGGGCGCGGGCGCGCTGATCGGCGCCATCGCCGGCGGCGTCCTCGGCAACCAGTTCGGCCACGGCTTCGGCCGCGCCGCCGCGACCGGCGTCGGCGTCGTTGCCGGCTCGGCCATCGGCAATAACGTCGAGGCCGGCGCCAATCCCCCGCAGGCCGTTCCCGTGCAGCGCTGTCGCACGGTGAGCAGCTATCAGAACCGGGTCGTCGGCTACGACGTGGTCTACGAGTACAGCGGCCAGCGCTACACGACGCGGCTTCCGGATGACCCGGGCTCGCGGCTGGCGATCGACATCCGCCCGGCCAACTCGCCGCTCGATCGCGTCGGCCCGCCTTCGGGCTACGCCGCCGTGCCGCCAGCCTATGCCGACGCGCCCGAATACGTCCAGTCGCCGCCGGCCTACGTGGTGGAGTCGGCACCGGCCTACTACCCGCCGGCGCCGGTTTACTACAGCGGCCCGTCGTACTACGCGCCGAACTACATCGCGCCGGCGATCGGCCTGGGCATCGGCTACTGGATCGGCAGCTCCTGGCATCGCGGCTACCGGGGCGGCTACCGCGGCGGGTATCGCGGCGGCTACCGCCACTGGCATTGAAGCGCTGCGCGCTTCGCCGCTCGCCAATGACAAGGGGCCCGACGGGCCCCTTGTTTCGTTCAGACCGGCGCGTCGCGGCCGGACCGGCCTACTTCGCGACGACGCGCGCCATCTCCAGGCACTTGTTCGAGTAGCCCCATTCGTTGTCGTACCAGGCGACGACCTTGACGAAGGTGCTGTCGAGAGCGATGCCGGCGTCGGCATCGAACACCGAGGTCATCGATTCGCCGCGGAAGTCGGTCGAGACGACCTTGTCCTCGGTGTAGCCGAGCACGCCTTTCATCGCGCCCTCGGACTGCGCCTTCATCTCGGCGCAGATCTCCTTGTAGGTCGCTTCCTTGACGAGCTCGACGGTGAGGTCGATCACCGACACGTCGGACGTCGGCACACGGAACGACATGCCGGTGAGCTTCTTGTTGAGCTCGGGGATGACGACGCCGACGGCCTTGGCCGCGCCGGTCGACGACGGGATGATGTTCTCGAGAATGCCGCGGCCGCCACGCCAGTCCTTGTTGCTCGGGCCGTCGACGACCTTCTGCGACGCCGTCGCAGCGTGCACCGTCGTCATCAGGCCGCGCTTGATGCCCCACTTGTCGTTGAGCACCTTGGCGACAGGGGCCAGGCAGTTCGTGGTGCACGAGGCGTTGGAGATGATCGCCTCGCCCTTGTAGCTCTTGTCGTTGACACCGAACACGAACATCGGCGTGTCGTCCTTCGACGGCGCCGAGAGGATGACCTTCTTCGCGCCGGCGTCGATGTGCTTTTGCCCCGTCTCCTTGGTGAGGAAGAGGCCCGTGCACTCGAGCACGACGTCGGCGCCGACGGCCGACCACTTCAGGTTCGCCGGATCCCTCTCCTGCGTCAGCCGGATGTTCCTGCCGTTGACGATCAGCGTGTTGCCGTCGACGGCGATCGTGCTCTTGAAGCGGCCGTGCACCGAGTCGTACTGCAGCATGTAGGCCAGGTATTCGGGCTCGAGCAGGTCGTTGATCGCGACCACCTCGATGTCCTTGAAGTTCTGGACGGCGGCGCGAAACACCATGCGTCCGATGCGGCCGAAGCCGTTGATGCCGATCTTGAGGGTCATGATGACTTTCTT
>JBDTJD010000022.1:0-4449 GCA_039935975.1 Caldimonas sp. | reverse complement strand
TCCAGGAAGGCAACATCGGCCTGATGAAGGCGGTCGACAAGTTCGAATACCGACGCGGCTACAAGTTCTCGACTTACGCGACGTGGTGGATCCGCCAGGCGATCACGCGCTCGATCGCCGACCAGGCGCGGACGATCCGCATCCCGGTGCACATGATCGAGACGATCAACAAGATGAACCGGCTGTCACGCCAGCATCTCCAGGAGTTCGGCTTCGAGCCCGACGCGCCGACGCTCGCCGAGAAGATGGAGATTCCGGAAGACAAGATCAGGAAGATCATGAAGATCGCCAAGGAGCCGATCTCCATGGAGACGCCGATCGGCGACGACGACGACTCGCACCTGGGCGACTTCATCGAGGACACCAACAACACGGCGCCGATCGAGGCGGCGATGCAGGCGGGCCTGCGCGATGTGGTCAAGGACATCCTCGATTCGCTCACGCCGCGCGAGGCCAAGGTGCTGCGCATGCGCTTCGGCATCGAGATGTCGACCGACCACACGCTCGAGGAAGTCGGCAAGCAGTTCGACGTGACGCGCGAGCGCATCCGCCAGATCGAGGCGAAGGCGATCAGGAAGCTCAAGCACCCGAGCCGGTCCGACAAGCTCCGGACGTACCTCGACACGCTCTGAGCGTCATCCTCTCGAAGGGGGCTCCTGCCGCGAGGCCGGAGCCCTTTTGCTTTCCGCGACCGCTATAAACTTCGTGTCGATGGCTCGCGCGACCAACTCCCCCGCATGACACAGGTCCTGCAACGCACCGTGCTCTTCGCCGACCTGCGCGGCAGCACGTCCATGTACGAGACGCTCGGCAACGCCGAAGCGACGGCGGTGGTGACGCGCAGCGTGTCGCTGCTGGCACGCATCGTCGACAAGCACCACGGCAAGGTCGTGAAGACCCTGGGCGACGGCCTCATGGCCGTGTTCGAGACACCGGTGGAAAGCATTGCCGCCGCCGACGACATGCACGACTCGATGGCGCGCGTCAGCATGGGCGACGACGTCGAAGGCGGCTTCGTGGTGAGCGACGGCGACGACGCACCCGATCCCGACGAGACCCAGACCCTGCCGCCGCGGCCCTCCGTTCCGCTCAAGCTCCAGGTCGGCATGGCGCACGGCGAGATCGTCGAGATGTCGGGCGACGTCTTCGGCGACGCCGTCAACGTCGCCGCCCGGCTGCTCGACCACGCCGGCGACAACGAGACCCTCGCGACCTCGGTCGTGGTCGAGCTGCTCGGCGACTGGGAGCGCTCGCGCTTTCGCAGCCTCGACAAGATGCAGCTGCGGGGCCGGGTCGAGCCGGTGCACGTCCACCTGCAGGAAGCCGTCCGGCGCTTCGGCGACACCGCCGCGACCGCCTACGGCGACATGCTGCTGCCGACGCCCGAACCCGAGGGCATCCGGCTGGTCTGGCTGGACCTGAACCGGATCTATGCGGGCACCAGCCTGCCGGTGGTGCTGGGGCGAAGCCCCCAGGCCACCTACATCATCGACGACAACCGCGTCTCGCGGTCGCACGCGCGCATCGACTGGCACGGCGGCACCTTCCAGCTCGTCGACCTGAGCTACAACGGCACCTATGTGCGCTTCGACAACGACCCGGAGGTCATCAGCCTGCGCCGCGGCGCCTGCACCTTGCACGGCAGCGGCGTCATCGGCCTCGGCGCGCCGCCCTCCGAGCCGATCAGCCCGTGCGTGCGCTTCGAGGTGATGAAGTTCGCCGACACGCAGCGCCAGACTCCCTTCGAGTTCGGCATCAAGTCCTAGGGTGATGACGGTCGCCCCAGAGCCGGCGCACGCGCACGGGCGAGCGCCGGCCACCGCCGTCGTCCTCTGCAACCTCGGCACGCCGGAAGCACCCACACCGGCCGCGGTGCGGCGCTACCTGGCCGAGTTCCTGAGCGATTCGCGCGTCGTCGAGATCCCGCGCCTGGCGTGGCTGCCGATCCTGCACGGCATCATCCTGCGCGTTCGTCCTGCCCGATCCGCGCGCAAGTACGCGAGCATCTGGATGCCCGAGGGGTCGCCGCTCGCCGTCTGGACCGAGCGCCAGGCGACGATGCTGGCCGGCTACCTGGGCCAGCGCGGCCATCGCCTGATCGTCAGGCACGCGATGCGCTACGGTGAACCGGCGATCGCGAAGGTGCTCGATGCCGTCAAGGCCGAAGGCGCCGATCGCCTCCTGATCGTCCCGCTCTATCCGCAGTACGCGGCATCGACGACGGCGAGCATCGGCGATGCGGTCACGCGCTGGATGGGGCGCACGAGAAACGTCCCCGAGATTCGCTTCATCAAGCACTACCACGACGACGCGGGCTATGTTGGCGCGCTCGTCGCGCGAGTAGAGGAGCACTGGCGCGTCAACGGCCGACCCGACAGGCTGGTGCTGAGCTTTCACGGCCTGCCGCGCCGATCGCTCAGCCTCGGTGATCCGTACCACTGCGAATGCCTCAAGACCGGTCGTCTTGTCGCCGAGCAGCTGCGGGTCGGCGAAGACAAGGTCGTGGTCACCTTCCAGAGCCGCTTCGGCCGGGCGGAATGGCTCCAGCCCTACACCGAGCCGACGCTGGTGGAGCTCGCCCGGGCGGGGGTCGGCCACGTCGACGTGTTCTGTCCGGGCTTCCCCGCAGACTGCCTGGAAACGCTCGAGGAGATCGACCAGGAGGCGCGAGCGGCGTTCATGACGGCGGGCGGCAAGCGCTTCGGCTACATCCCGTGCCTGAACGATCAGCACGAGTGGCTGGCGGCGTTGTCGGCGATCGTCGTCCGGCACCTGCAGGGGTGGGACACTGCCGCCCCCGAGCCCGAGGCGCTCGATCGCCAGCGCCGGCGGGCCCTTGCGGCCGGCGCGTCGAGCTGAGTGCGCAGGCCACCCGGGGTGGGCCGGATTGCCCCGGAAGCCCGACCGAGTGATAGTTCCACCACGATTTCCTTCACACCGAGAGAAGACATGAGATACCTCATCCGGGCGGCCGTCGGCGCCGCCATCGCCCTCGTCGTCGGCGTCTCTGCCGCGCAGGTTCCCGCCGGCTATCCGGCCTCGTACGCGGACACCATCGCCGCGGCCAAGAAGGAAGGCAAGGTCGTCGTCTACAGCACGACCGACACCACCGCCGCCAACTTCCTGATCAAGGATTTCCAGGCGCTCTATCCCGGCATCTCGGTCGAGTACAACGACATGAACTCGACCGAGGTCTACAACCGCTTCATCAGCGAGCGCGCCGCCAATGCCGGCTCCGCCGACGTGCTGTGGAGCTCGGCGATGGACCTGCAGATCAAGCTGGCCAGCGACGGCGGTGCCCTCACCTACGCCTCGCCGGAAATCGCGCATCTTCCGAGCTGGGCGGTGTGGAAGGACGAGGCGTTCGGCACGACCTACGAGCCGCTGGCCTTCGTGTACAACAAGCGCCTGCTCACGGGCGACGAGATCCCGCAAAGCCACGCCGACCTGCTGCGCGTGTTCACGACCAAGACCGACAAGCTCAAGGGCAAGGTCACGACCTACGACATCGAGAAGTCGGGCGTCGGCTTCCTGCTGATCACCCAGGACAGCAAGTACAACCCGAAGTTCTGGGACATGGTGAAGGCGCTCGGCGCCATCGGCCCGCGCGTGCAGTCGAGCGCCGGCACGATGATGGAGCGGATCAGCTCGGGCGAGAACCTGCTCGGCTTCAACATCTTCAACTCCTACGCAGCTTTGCGCGCCAAGAAGGACCCGTCGATCGGCATCGTCCTGCCGAAAGACTACGCGCTCGTCATGTCGCGCGTGATGTTCATCTCGAAGTCGGCGAAGAACCCCAGCGCGGCCAAGCTCTGGCTCGACTACATCCTGTCCAAGCGCGGCCAGACGATCATTGCCAACCAGTCCGAGCTCGGCTCGATCCGCGCCGACGTCGAGGGCGAGATGACAGTGGCCGGCTACACCAAGCAGCTCGGCGCCAACGCCAAGCCGATCCCGGTCAGCACCGACCTCCTGGCTTATCTCGACCAGACCAAGCGGCTCGACTTCATCAAGCAGTGGCAGGCGGCGATGAAGGCCGGCAAGTAGCCTATGCGGCTCTCTCCGGCGCGCGGCGTAGTCATCGGGCTCACGGCGCTCGCCGTCAGCCTTCCGCTCGGGCTGATCTTCTACCAGAGCGTCCTGGACGCGCCGTTCTTCTCGCCGCATCACTTCGGGCTCGGTGCCTTCGCCTTCATCTTCGCCGACAGCGACTTCTGGGACGCGCTGAAGAACTCGCTCGTCATCGCCGGCGCGATGGCGCTGATCGCGGTGCCCCTCGGCGGCATCCTGGCGTTCCTGATGATCCGCACCGATCTCCCCGGGCGCGGCTGGATCGAGCCGCTCCTGCTGATTCCGGTCTTCGTCTCGCCGATGGTGCTCGGCTTCGGCTACGTCGTCGCAGCCGGGCCGGTCGGCTTCTACTCGGTGTGGGCGAAGGAACTGCTCGGC
>JBDTJD010000021.1:0-2511 GCA_039935975.1 Caldimonas sp. | reverse complement strand
CTTCGCCAACCAGGTGCTGTCGGCGATGCGCCACGAGTTCGGCGGTCACGTCGAAAAGCCCGCCGAGGGCACGACATGAGCGCGGCCGCCGCCGGCACGCCAAGCGGCAAGCCGCCGCTGCATTCCGATGCGCTCGTCGTCTTCGGCTTCACCGGCGACCTCGCGAACAAGCAGATCTTCCCGGCCCTCTACCGGATGGTGAAGAGCGGGGCGCTCACCGTGCCCGTGATCGGCGTTGCCTCGAGCCCGTCCAGCGTCGAGCAGACGCAGCAGCGCGTGCGCGACAGCATCGAGCAGCACGGCGGCGTCGACGACGCGCCGGCCCTGGAGCGATTGCTGTCGCTGATCCGCTACGTGAGCGGCGACTACAAGGAGCAGGCGACCTTCGCGGCGCTGAAGGCGGCGCTCGGAGCCGCCAGGCGGCCAGCCCACTACCTCGCCATCCCGCCGTCGCTCTTCGCCACCGTGATCCGCAGCCTCGGCGCCGCCGGGCTTGCGAAAGACGCGCGCGTCATCGTCGAGAAGCCCTTCGGTCGCGACCTGGCCTCGGCGATCGAGCTCGGCGCGGTCGCGCAGTCGGTCTTTGCCGAGTCGTCGATCTTCCGGATCGATCACTACCTCGGCAAGGAAGCGATCATGAACATCCTCTACTTCCGCTTCGCCAACTCCTTCCTCGAGCCGATCTGGAACCGCAACCACGTCGCCAGCGTGCAGGTCACGCTGGCCGAGGACTTCGGCATCGGCCAGCGCGGCGGCTTCTACGAGAGCGCCGGCTGCCTGCGCGACGTGATCCAGAACCACCTGTTCCAGATCGTCGCGCTCCTGGCGATGGAGCCGCCGGCTTATCAGGGCTTCGCAGCGGTGCAAAGCGAGAAGGCCGCGGTCTTCCACGGCATGCGGCGAGCGACGGCCACCGACGTCGTGCGTGGCCAGTACGAGGGCTACCGGAAGGAGAAGGACGTCGCCGCCGATTCCGACGTCGAGACCTTCTGCGCCCTGCGCCTGCACATCGATTCCTGGCGCTGGGCCGGCGTGCCCTGGTACCTGCGCTCGGGCAAGTGCCTGCCGACGACGGCGGTCGAGGTGCTGGTGCAGTTGCGACCGCCGCCGCAGGCGCTCTTCGACGACTCGCAGCCGCATGACGGGCGCGCCAACTACATCCGCTTCAAGCTGCAGCCCAAGTCCGCCGTGGCGCTGGCGGCGCGCGTCAAGCGGCCCGGCAAGGGCTTTCTCGGTGACCAGCGCGAGCTCTACCTTTGCGAGGAAGCGTTGAGCGAAGGCTCGACCTACGAGCGGCTGCTGGGCGACGCGATGGCGGGCGACGGCGCCCTCTTCACGAGCCAGGATGCGGTCGAGGCGGCCTGGGCCGTCGTCGACCCCATCCTCGTCGACCACCCGGCGGCGTTGC
Source organism: Caldimonas sp. (assembly GCA_039935975.1). Lineage (GTDB taxonomy): Bacteria > Pseudomonadota > Gammaproteobacteria > Burkholderiales > Burkholderiaceae_C > Schlegelella_A. Next base: position 1,103 of record JBDTJD010000021.1, on the reverse strand, counting down.
CCTATGCCCCCGGCACCTGGGGACCGGCGGCTGCCGATGCCCTGATCGCCGACGATGGCGGCTGGCACAACCCGATCAAGGAAGAGCAGGGGCCATGCGCCTGACAGAGTCGCCGCGATGACCGCCGACGTCGTGTTCTTCGTCGATGTCGACAACACCCTGCTCGACAACGACCGGATCATCGCCGACCTGCGCCGCCACCTCGAAGTGCAGTTCGGCCCGGCGAGCGCCGACCGCTACTGGGACAGCTTCGAGAAGCTGCGCGCCGAGCTCGGTTACGCCGACTACCTGGGCGCGCTGCAGCGCTATCGGGACGACATCGACCTCGGTGGCGAAGGCGACCATCGCCTGCTCCTCGTGTCGAGCTTTCTCGTCGACTATCCTTTTGCCGACCGGCTCTACCCGCGCGCGCTCGACGTGCTCGCCCGCTTGAGGACGATGGGGCCGACGGTGATCCTCTCGGACGGCGACGTCGTCTTCCAGCCGCGCAAGGTCCAGCGCTCCGGCCTGTGGAACGCCGTCGACGGCGAGGTGCTGATCTACGTCCACAAGGAAAAGATGCTCGACGACCTGCAGCGGCTGCACCCGGCACGGCGCTACGTCATGGTCGACGACAAGGTGCGCATCCTGGCGGCGATGAAGGCCGGCTGGGGCGAGCGCCTGGTGACGGTCTTTCCGCGCCAGGGCCACTACGCGCACGATGCCGCGATGCTTGCCGCCCAACCGGTACCCGACGTCACCGTCGAGCGGATCGGCGAGCTGCTTGAAATCCCCGCCGAGCGCTGGCTCGGTGCTGCCACGAAGGAGAAGACATGAATCCGAACCTGAAAAAACTGCACGCGCTCGGCCAGAGCCTGTGGGTCGACAACATCACCCGCCAGATGCTCGGCGACGGCACGATGCAGAGGTACATCGACGAGTTCTCGGTCACGGGCCTGACGTCGAACCCGACCATCTTCGAGCACGCGATCGGCGCCGGCGATCTCTACGACGAGCAGATCGCCGAACTGTCGCGCCAGGGCCGCTCCGGCGAGGACCTGTTCTTCGAGCTCGCCCTGCGCGACCTGCGCCAGGCGGCCGACCTGTTCCGGCCGGCCTTCGAT
>JBDTJD010000020.1:0-3795 GCA_039935975.1 Caldimonas sp. | reverse complement strand
CGGCCGAAGTCCGCATGGGCAACGGCAAGGGCAACCCCGAGTACTACGTCGCCGAGATCCAGCCCGGCAAGGTGCTCTACGAGATCAACGGCGTCCCCGAAGAGCTGGCGCGCGAAGCGTTCCTGCTCGCCTCGGCGAAGCTGCCGCTCAAGACCACGTTCGTGATGCGCCAGGTCGGCGCGTGATCGGATAAGGAAACACGATGAAGACGTCTGACCTCCGCGCCAAGGACGCTGCCGGCCTCGAAAAGGAAGTGAGCGAACTGCTCAAGGCCCATTTCGGCCTGCGCATGCAAAAGGCGACGCAGCAACTCACCAACCACTCGCAGCTTGGCAACACGCGGCGCGACATCGCCCGCGCCCGGACCATCCAGGCCGAGCAGAAGCGCGCCGCAGCCGACAAGACGCCCGCGGCCAAGAAGACCGGAGCAAAGAAATGAACGCCGACGTGAACACCAGCGCCGAGACGGCGGTCGCGGCCCCGGCCGCGCCGCGCGCCAAGAACACGCGCACCCTGATCGGCAAGGTCGTGAGCGACAAGCGCTCCAAGACCATCACCGTTCTGATCGAGCGCCGCACCAAGCACGAGCTCTACGGCAAGATCGTCGCCAAGTCGAGCAAGTACCACGCGCACGACGAGAAGGGCGAATACAAGATGGGCGACGTCGTCGAGATCGCCGAGAGCCGGCCCATCTCCAAGACCAAGTCGTGGGTCGTGACGCGGCTCGTGCAAAAGGGCATCACGGTCTGATCCACGGAGAGTCGAAGCATGATCAAGGTCGGTGACAAGCTGCCCGCGGGCAGCCTGCAGGAATTCGTCGAGGTCGAGGGCAACGGTTGCTCGATCGGCCCGAACACCTTCGATGTCGAGAAGGCGAGCGCTGGCAAGACGATTGCGATCTTCGGCCTGCCGGGCGCCTTCACGCCCACCTGCTCGGCCAAGCATGTGCCCGGCTACCTTCAGGAGGCCGAGGCGCTGAAGGGCGCCGGTGTCGACGAGATCTGGTGCGTGTCGGTGAACGACCCGTTCGTCATGGGCGCATGGGCGCGCGACCAGAAGTCGGCCGGCAAGGTCCGCATGATGGCCGACGGCAGCGCCGACTTCGCCAAGGCGACCGGCCTCACCTTCGATCTCACGTCGCGCGGCATGGGCGTGCGCTCGCAGCGCTACTCGATGCTCGTCAAGGACGGCGTCGTCCAGGCGCTCAACATCGAGGCGCCGGGCAAGTTCGAAGTGAGCGATGCCGGGACGCTCGTCGGCCAGGCACGAAAGCTCAAGGGCTGAGCGTCGCTCACCGTTCGCCCGTGGCCGGCACGTGCCGGTCGTTTGACAGGAAATCGCCAATCGAGCGATAATCACAGGCTTCGCTAGCGAATTCGCGCCGGACTCGGCGTGCAGCGACAGCGAAGCGCTCGAATTCAACCCCCGTGCGGGGCCCAAGACTGATCGCCAGCGGCAACGTCTGCGCCGGTGCTCAAGTTGGGAAGAAGGACAACATGATTCAAATGCAGTCGCGACTCGACGTCGCCGACAACACGGGCGCGAAGTCCGTCATGTGCATCAAGGTGCTTGGCGGCTCGAAGCGCCGCTACGCCGCGATCGGTGACGTCATCAAGGTCTCCATCAAGGAAGCCGCGCCGCGTGGCCGCGTGAAGAAGGGCGAGGTCTATTCGGCCGTCGTCGTTCGCACCGCCAAGGGCGTGCGCCGCCAGGACGGCTCGCTCGTCAAGTTCGCCGGCAACGCCGCCGTGCTTCTCAATGCCAAGCTCGAGCCGATCGGCACGCGCATCTTCGGCCCGGTGACGCGCGAGCTGCGCACCGAGCGCTTCATGAAGATCGTCTCCCTCGCGCCCGAGGTGCTCTGAGCGCCGGCGCTGATCAGGAATATCTGCGATGAACAAGATTCGTAAGGGCGACCAGGTGATCGTGCTGACCGGCCGCGACAGGGGCCGCCGCGGCACTGTGCTGTCGCGCGTCGACGACGAGCGCCTGATCGTCGAGGGCGTCAACGTCGTCAAGAAGCACGTCAAGCCCAACCCGATGAAGGGCGTCACTGGCGGTGTCGTCGACAAGACGATGTCGATCCACCAGTCGAACGTCGCGATCTTCAACGCCACGACCGGCAAGGCTGACCGCGTCGGCATCAAGCTGCTGAACGACGACGAGAAGAAGCAGAAGAAGACCATCGAGCGCGGCGTGCGGGTGTTCCGCTCCAGCGGCGCCGAGATCAAGGCTTAAGAGGCGACCATGGCCCGTTTGCAAGAGTTCTATCGCGACACGGTCGCACCCGACCTCGTCAAGAAGTTCGGCTACACGTCGGCGATGCAGGCTCCGCGCATCACCAAGATCACCCTGAACATGGGTGTCTCCGAGGCGGTGTCGGACAAGAAGGTGATGGACCACGCCGTCGGCGATCTTTCGAAGATCGCTGGCCAGAGGCCCGTCGTCACCAAGTCGAAGAAGGCGATCGCCGGCTTCAAGATCCGTGACGGCGTGCCGATCGGCTGCATGGTCACCCTGCGCGGCGTGCGCATGTACGAGTTCCTCGACCGCTTCGTCACCATCGCGCTGCCGCGCGTGCGCGACTTCCGCGGCATCAGCTCGCGCGCCTTCGACGGCCGTGGCAACTACAACATCGGCGTCAAGGAACAGATCATCTTCCCGGAGCTCGAGTACGACAAGATCGACGCGCTGCGCGGCTTGAACATCTCGATCACGACGTCCGCCAAGACCGACGAGGAATGCCGTGCGCTCCTGACGTCGTTCAAGTTTCCGTTCAAGACCTGAAGGGTTCAGCAACGTGGCCAAACTTTCCCTGATCGAGCGCGAGAAGAAGCGCGCGCACCTCGTCGCCAAGTACGCGAAGAAGTACGCCGAGCTGAAGGCGGCGGCGAACGACGGACAGAAGTCCGACGAAGAGCGCTACGCCTCGCGTCTCGAGCTCCAGAAGCTGCCGAGGAACGCGTACCCGACGCGCCAGCGCAGGCGCTGCGGCATCACCGGCCGCCCGCGCGGCACGTTCCGCAAGTTCGGCCTCGGCCGCAACAAGATCCGCGAGCTCGCCTTCAAGGGCGACATCCCGGGCGTCGTCAAGGCCAGCTGGTAATCCGGCACCTCACGAGCGAGCCGACAGGAGTTTGATCCATGAGCATGAGTGACCCGATCGCCGATATGCTGACCCGCATCCGCAACGCGCAGATGGTGGAAAAGCCGATCGTCGCGATGCCGTCGTCGAAGTTGAAGGTGGCGATCGCCAAGGTCCTGAAGGACGAAGGCTACATCGACAGTTTCGTGGTCAAGAGCGAGGGCGCGAAGCCCGAGCTCGAGATCGCGCTGAAGTACCACGCCGGCCATCCGGTGATCGAGAAGATCGAGCGCGTCAGCCGGCCCGGTCTGCGCGTCTACAAGGGACGGCACGACATTCCGAGCGTCATGAACGGGCTCGGCGTCGCCATCGTCACGACCCCCAAGGGCGTGATGACGGATCGCAAGGCGCGCCAGGCCGGAATCGGCGGCGAAGTCCTGGTCTACGTGTCGTAAGCGCGTCCGCAGTCGAGAAAGAGCAAGTCATGTCACGCGTAGGAAAAATGCCGATCGCCGTCCCGAAGGGCGTCGATGTCGTCACGAACGCCGAGACCATCAGCGTCAAGGGATCGCTCGGCACGCTGGTGCGTCCGGTGAACTCGCTGGTCACGGTGAAGAACGAAGACGGCAAGCTGATGTTCGTGCCGGCCAACGATTCGCCCGAAGCCGACGCGATGTCGGGGACGATGCGCGCGCTGGTCAACAACATGG